>JAVBYB010000005.1 GCA_030824255.1 bacterium | reverse complement strand
CCATTCGCCGCGCGCGGGCGCAATCCTGGCTGGTTTTGCATCCAATGCATCCGGCAATGCGCCGGGACGCTCGCCACTTGTGGTCGTTGCAATCTCGGAAGCGGCGGCCGCGCCGTTGAGCGGATTGACGCACCGAAGCGAAATCGCCGCAACGCCGGATGAAGCCGCGATGATTTCCGCGCTCGCCAGGCTGGTTTTCGGTTGAGGAATCGCAATGGGCGCGCCTATGCTGCATGTGGGCAGGCGCGGGCAAAAGACCATGAGGCTGGTGGTCTATGACGGATACTGGGCGCGTCGAACCTGAACCCATTGAAACGGAGTTCGAATCCGCGGAGGCGCCGGCTGTCGTGCCGCGCCGCAAGCGCACCCCTGCCCCGTCGATGCGCAGCCGCCGGGTGACCTGGCCGGCAATGCTGGCGACCAGCGGCATTTCAGCGGCGCTGGGCGCAACCGTCGCCATCATCGTCAGCAACGCCAACACGACGGCGCCGACAGGCACGCTGGCGCGCGAGATCGACGCGCTGAGCGGCCAGATCGCGTTGCTGGATACACGCGCGCAGCAAGCGGCCATCGATATCGTTTCGATGCGTTCGCGGCTGGATGCGCATTCGGAAAGACTGCGGCGGATCGACGACACCGACACGCAGCTGCGGATTGATTTAACCGGCATGGCCAGCCAGCTCTCCGCCGTGACCGGCGCGGGCGATGGCGCGTCGCCCGCGGGGGCTTCCACTAGCACGACCCCGCTGGGCGTCCTGCTGGCGCGCATCAACAAGCTGGAGCGGATCGTGGCGGATGCGACCGCAGCGCCGGAGACGACGCGCGAAGTGCAGCGCGCGATTGCGGATCTGGCGTTGCAGGTGGCCGAGCTCGATCTTGCCAATCGCACGATGGTGACGGCGTTCGACCAGCGCGCAGCGGCGCTGGCCGCGCTTGAGGTCGGCATGCAGGATGTGGCAGGCCGGATGGATGCGGGCGCCAGCGGCGAGCCCCTGCCAAGCGCGCCGCGCCTTGCGCTGGCAAGCGTGGCGCCGCCGACAGCGATCGTGACAGCGACAACGCGGGCGCAGACCATACGCGCGCTTGGCGTGCTGGAGGCTGCGGCGCGCTCGGGCGAGCCCTTCATTGCGGAGCACCGCGCGCTGGCGGACCTTTTGCCGGACGACGAGACGCTGCGCGAGATCGGCACGCTGGCGGAGACGGGCGCGCCAACGCTGATGAAGTTGCGCGTCGATTTCCATCTGGCGTCCGTGCGGGCGCTGCGCCATGCCGAAGAAGACAGCGATGATGGCTGGAACTGGCTGCGCCAGTCATTCGCCGGCGTTGTCGCCTTCTCTCCTAGCGATCAGGTGAGGCTTGCGTCGGACACGATACGCTCGGCGCGGCGCCAGCTCGACATTGGCGAGATCCGCGAAGCCGTGACCGCTGTATCAGGCGTTTCGGGCCGGGCGCAGCAGAACTTTGATGCATGGCGCGAAAAGGCCCTGCGCCGTGCACGGCTTGATGAAACGATGAGGGCGCTGAACGCGCGACTGCTTGCTGCCGCAGCGACAAGCCAGATCATCGACCCGGCCACGACGCCAAGCGCGGGCTGACCACTCACAGATGGTTTGCGTGAAACCGCCGTTACATACGGCGTTGTCATCGCATGTCCGTCCAATTGTGCGTGATTGCGGTTGCTGGCGCACCCTGTGCGGCTTAGCTGGCAATCAGCCCCGGACGGGGGATTTGAATTTCAGGAGGACGTTTTGAAAAGCTTTGTCATGGCGGCAGCCATCAGCCTCACCGCGCTTGCCGCATGTTCGACGCAGGGCGCGTCCGATGCGCAAGGATCTGCAGCTGCAGCCCAGGCCGACGCAGCGCTTGCCGCAGCCATCGCCAACCCCGCGCGCTCGGACGCGAATGAGGCGCGCGATCCGGGGCGCCATCCGGCCGAGACGCTGGCCTTCTTCGGCCTCAAGCCGGGCATGACCGTGCTCGAAGTTGCGCCGGGCAGCTATTACGCCGAAATCCTCTCGCCCTACGCCAAGGCGACGGGCGGCAAGTATATTGGCACGGGCAATCCGATCGCCGCCGTGGCCGATCAGGCTATGTGGGGCGCGCAGACCTATGTGCCGATGAGCAAGGATTCAGGTGCGCTGGCGCCGGCCGGATCGGTCGACATGATCGTCACCTTCCGCAACTTCCATAACTGGTACTGGCAGCCGGGGATGACCGACAAATACTTCGCCGACTTTGCAGCGGCCCTGAAGCCGGGCGGCGTTCTGGGCGTGGTTGAGCACCGTGCTGATCCGCGGGCGGAAGCGACCGTCAACGGCCGTGCGGGCGGCGACGCCTACATTTCGAAAGCGTCGATCGTTGCGGCCGCCGAAAAGGCCGGCCTGAAGCTGGAAGCGGAATCCAACGTCAACGCCAACCCGAAGGACACCAAGGACCATCCCTTCGGCGTCTGGACCCTGCCGCCGAACTCCTGGACCTCGCCGGGCAACCGGGGCGAGACCCCGGCCGGCTTTGACGCCGCCAAGTACAAGGCGATCGGCGAAAGCGACCGTCACACCCTGCGCTTCCGCAAACCGGCCTGATATCAGGCCTCTGGCGGGCCGGACCGGGTAGCGAC
>JAVBYB010000545.1 GCA_030824255.1 bacterium | reverse complement strand
GCGCTGGCGTTGAAGGGCCTTCGGGAGTATAGGCCCGCCCCATGACAACCACCCTCGCCCAACCCAAGGTCGGTATCGTTTCGCTCGGCTGCCCAAAGGCGCTGGTCGATTCGGAGCGGATTATCACGCGCCTGCGCGCGGAAGGCTATCAGATCGCGGCCGACTACAAGGGCGCCGACCTGGTTCTGGTTAATACCTGCGGCTTCCTGGACTCCGCTCGAGCCGAAAGCCTCGATGCGATCGGGGAAGCCATCAACGAGAATGGCAAGGTGATCGTCACCGGCTGCCTTGGCGCGGAAGCAAACGTCATCACGGAACGCCATCCGGGCGTGCTGGCCGTGACGGGCCCGCACCAATACGAGCAGGTGATGACAGCGGTGCACACGCACCTGCCGGCGCCGGACCATCCGTTCGTGTCGCTGGTGCCGGAAAGCGGCGTGCGTCTGACGCCGCGCCACTACGCCTACCTGAAGATTTCCGAAGGCTGCAACAACCGCTGCTCGTTCTGCATCATCCCCGGCCTGCGCGGCGACCTTGTCTCGCGCCGGATCGACGCCGTGCTGCGTGAGGCGGAGCAACTTGTGAAGGCGGGCGTAAAGGAACTGCTCGTTATCTCGCAAGACACGTCAGCCTACGGGCTTGATGTGAAATACGCGCCCTACAAATGGCGCGACAAGGAACGCCAGACACGCTTCAAGGATCTTTGCGAAGGCCTCGGCGAACTGGGCGTGTGGACGCGCCTGCACTATGTGTACCCGTATCCACACGTGGACGACGTCATCCCGATGATGGCCGACGGCCGCATTCTCCCCTATCTCGACATTCCCTTCCAGCATTCCAGCCCCAGCGTGCTGAAAGCCATGAAGCGCCCGGCCAACATCGACAAGACAGCGGAGCGCATCGCGAAATGGCGCTCCGAAGTGCCGGATCTGGTGCTGCGTTCATCCTTCATCGTGGGCTTCCCGGGCGAGACCGAGGCGGATTTCGAACACCTGCTGGGATGGCTGAAGGAAGCGAAGATCGAGCGGGCGGGATGCTTCAAGTACGAGAATGTCACGGGCGCGCCTTCAGCCGCCCTGCCCAATCATGTGCCTGAAGAAGTGAAAGAGGAACGCTGGCATCGCTTCATGGCGGTGCAGACCGAAATTGCGGATGCTCGCGCGCAGTCCATGATTGGCCGGACCATCGACGTCATCATTGACGAAGTCGATGAGGACGGCGCCGTCGGCCGCTCGAAAGCAGATGCGCCGGAGATCGACGGATCGGTGTTCATCGAGGACGCGGCAGGCCTGCAAGCCGGCGACATCGTGAAGGCGAAGGTCCACGCTGGCGAACAGGTCGACCTCTGGGCGGACGTGGTCCGCTAATTACAGATCGCCCGCCTGCTGCGCAGCCGCCTCCACCCTGGTCTCCAGCGGCAGGCATACGCCGTCCGCTATGGGGCCAAGCTCGCCGAATGACAGGAAGCCGTTGAGGATTTCGCCGTAGCGCTCTTCCGTTAGGTTCAGCGCGGCTTTCATCTCCGCCAACGCGACGCGCATCGGCTCCGGGTCAGCGATTTCGCCATTTGCGTCAAAGAACCGGACCACGGACGACAGCAGCTGCAGTTCGTCCGGCTGCGTTGCGCCGGCATAGAAGCCGGCAACGCAGCTGCATTCGGATACCGACCCCGTCTCAAGCGTCAGACACCAGTCATAGATGCGGACTGCGCCCGCGCCGGGGCTGGTATCCAGCGTCTGCTGCGCTGATGCGGGCGCGAACGGACCAACCAAGAGCGCCAAGAGCGCCACGGCACGCAGTTTCATCAACCCCTCCGAACTTCCCGAACGACAGATTTCACGAGGGTGGGGCCACGCGTCCATAGCGAAAGCTCCGAGCGCCGCATTTTCTTCTTATTGTTTTTCGATAATATTCGCGCTATGCAGGAGGCGCTGCCGAGCGGGTCAGAGGCGCAACGCCCGACGCTGAGTGACAGCTCAAAACACGAACCCACAAAGGGCAAAACGAATGTACCGCTCCCTGATCGTCCTCCCCGCCCTGCTGGCGACTTCCTTGGCCGGCTGCATGGTTGGCGGAACCGGCAAGACCTACGTCGACTCCCAGCGTCATAACTATACGAACTTCGAGAATGTGGACGTTTCCGCTGGCGTCGAAGCCATCGTGAGCCAGGGGCCGTTCGACGTTAAGGCAGAGGCAACCGAGGGGGGCTTCGACAACCTGATCGTCGAGGTGAATGGCGACACCCTGCGCATCAGCCGCAAGTCCCAGATGATCGACTATGCCGGACCGCACTACCGCGTGACCGTATCGGCGCCAGGCTACAAAGGGCTGAATGCATCGTCCGGATCGCGGCTTGAGGCGAAGAACCTCGCGCTTACGGATGTGGAAGCGGGCGTGTCTTCCGGGGCGAGCATGTCGCTGACGGGTGCCTGCACAAGCCTGGACCTCGAAGTGTCATCGGGCGCCACCTTCAATGGTGCGGACCTGCGCTGCGAAACGGCAAAAGTGGACGCATCCTCGGGCGCCACCGCGCAGGCATTCGCATCGAAGTCAGCCGATGGAGAAGCTTCTTCAGGCGCATCCGTAAACTTCCATGGCCAGCCGGCGGAGTTTCGAG
>JAVBYB010000452.1 GCA_030824255.1 bacterium | reverse complement strand
GGCTGCCAAGCGCGCTAAGGCCGACGAGGACGAAGTACGGTTCTGGTCGGTCGACAGGGGTTACGTCCTCCGTAGCGGCGGGCGTATAAGAAGGGCGAGCGCGCACATACGCAAGCGGGCAAATTTGTCGCGGTCAGCGCGATCAGGGGAACAGAGATGGCGGACATCAGGCGGGTGACAGACCAGTTTGCCGTGGCCCCTCAGATTGCTCTGGAAGACTTCGCCACGCTGGCGGACATGGGATTTCGGCACATCATCAATAACCGGCCGGATGGGGAAGCGCCTGACCAGCCGAGTTCCGCGACAATGGCGGCAGCGGCAAAATCTGCCGGCCTCACTTATGTTCACGCGCCTTTCGTGGGCCAGCCGACCTCTGACGCCGTGAGGGAAGCGGCGCAGGCGAGCGGGCGGACGCTGGCCTTCTGCCGCTCGGGAACCCGGTCCGTCACCGCGTGGGCGATGGCCCAGGCCGGAGATGGCGCGGAAGCCCAGGACATCATCGAGCTGGCTGCGGAGGCGGGGTATAATCTGGCTCCAATGGGTGGACTGCTTCGTCAGCTGGGCGCGACGTAGGCCGTGGCTGGCATCCCCTTCGTTCGCGATCTGAAATTCGCCTATGGCGAGGCGGACCAGGTGAGCCCGCTGATCCGCCGGGTGATTGCGGAAAATCCGGGGCCGTTCACCTATCTGGGAACCGGCGTCTACATCATCGGGCAAGGCGAGGTTGCGGTGATCGATCCGGGGCCGCCGCTGGACACGCATTTCGAGGCGCTGAAGCGGGCGCTGGCGGGCGAGCGCGTGACGCACGTCTTCACGACGCACACGCACCTCGATCATTCGCCGCTGGCGCACCCGCTGGCGGAATGGGCGGGCGCCAAGGTCTATGGCACGCCGGACCCGGCCTCGGCGCATGAGCAGGCGTCGCTGGAGGAGGATGCCGAGGCAGGCTTCAAGCCGGATGTGGTGGTGAAGGATGGCGACACCTTCACCGGTCCGGGCTGGACGCTGGAGGCGATCACCACGCCGGGGCATATGTCGAACCATGTCTGCTATGCCCTGAAGGAGGAGAACGCGCTCTTCTCCGGCGATCACATCATGGGATGGTCGACGACGGTGATCTCGCCGCCGGATGGCAATATGGGCGACTATTATCGGAGCCTTGCGAAGATCCGGGCGCGGAGTTTCGACACGCTGTGGCCGACGCATGGTCCGCAGGTGAAAAATGCGAATGCGTTCATCGACGCCTATGTGGCGCATCGACGTGGGCGGGAGGAAGCGATCCTCGCGCGGCTTAAAGCCGGCGATGAACTGATCCCGGACATGGTGAAGGTCATCTACAAGGACGTCGATCCGCGGCTCTATCCGGCGGCGGCGCGGTCTGTTCTGGCGCACATGATCTATCTGGTGGAAGCCGGGCAGGCAGCGACGGACGGGCCGTTCGAGATTTCGACAAAGTATCGCCCCGCATGATCTATCTCGTTCGGCACGGGCAGACCGCGTTCAACGCGGAAGGACGGATTCAGGGCGCGAAGGATTCAGCGCTCACTGCGCTTGGTGTCGAACAGGCCAGGCGCGTGGGCAAGTTTCTGGGCGGGGTCGTGCCGGTGGAGACGCGGATCATCGCGTCGCCGCGCGGTCGCACGCAACATACGGCGCAGCTGATCCGCGAGGCGAGCGGGCTAGGCGCGCAGATCGAAACCGATGAGCGGCTGGCCGAGATCAGCCTCGGTGATTGGGACGGCATGTTGAAAGACGACATCCGCGCGCAATCGCCGGATTACGATGCCGGGGAAAGGCGCTGGAGCTGGTTCTTCGATGCGCCGGGGGCCGACAGTTACGAAGCAATGACGGAGCGGCTGGGTGGCTGGCTGGACGATGCGCGCGCGGCTGGTGGGCCGATCATCGCGGTGTCGCACGGCGTGGCGGGTCGCATCCTGCGCGGGCTCTTCCTGCAGATGCCGCGCGAGGAGGCGCTGATGCTGGATATCCCGCAGGACGCCTGCTTCCATATGCGCGATGGGAAGATCAAGCGGCTGGAGTGTTGATTTCCGGATCTACCGTTCCACCACCGGCGGGATCCAGACGCGGGCGCCGGGTTGTTGCTGCATGGCGCCGAACTGGCGGATGAGCGCTTCGGCGCGGTCGCGGCCGATGACGCCGCCGAGCGTCTGCACCAGGCTGGCGTTCGGAACGCCGGCGTTGGCCTGAGTCATCATGCCGGCGATCACGTCGAACGGCGTGGTGCTGTGGACCTGCATGCGGAGCTGGTAGCCCTCCTCCGCTGTGGCGCCAGCTAGGTTGCGGGCTTCCTCGATGGCGGCGATGAGGTCCCCGGTCTTGTTGACGAGGCCGTTGGCGAGCGCGTCTTCGCCTGACCACACGCGGCCGCGAGCGATTTCCTGCACGCGTTGCAGCGGCATGTTGCGGCCTTCGGCGACGATGCCGGTGAAGCGGTCATAGGTTGCCTGCAGCGACGTCTGCAGCTTGGCTTTCTGCGCTGGCGTGAACTTCTCGGTGGAATAGGCGCCGGCAAATTCGCCGCCCACGCCGACAGAGGCGGGATTGATGCCCCATTCGCGCAGGCCATCCGCGATGGCGAACTTGCCGCCAAAGACCCC
>JAVBYB010000289.1 GCA_030824255.1 bacterium | reverse complement strand
CCTGCTCACCATGAGGGCTCGCGCTGACATTTGCGAAGGACCCTCATGGTGAGCAGCGCGCGCAGTGCGCGACCGTCGAACCACGAGGGGCCGGGCTCAAAGCCGCGATAGCCTATTTCTTCGGGTGCAGCTTCACCGGCATGTAGGTGTAGCCCTTGACGAAGGAGTTCGGGATGCGCTCCGGCTCTTCGAGAACCTCGATCCGGTCGTAGCGGGCAAGGATCTCTTCCCACAGGATCTGCAGCTGCAGCTCTGCGAGGCGGTTGCCGACACAGCGATGGATGCCGAAGCCGAAGGAGAGGTGGCGGCGCACCATCGGGCGCTCGATATTGAGCACGTCGGGGTTGTGGTACTGCGTCTCGTCGCGATTGCCGGATACATACCACATCACGACCTTGTCGCCCTTGCGGATGGTCTGGCCGCCAAGCTCGTAATCCTGCAGCGCGATGCGGCGCATGTGGGCGAGCGGCGTCTGCCAGCGGATGATTTCGGAGACGGCGGAGGGGATCAGGGAATGATCGGCCTTCAGCTTCGCCCACTGTTCGGGCCATTTATCCATCGCGTAGACGCCGCCCGTCATCGAGTTGCGGGTGGTGTCATTGCCGCCGACGATCAGCAGGATCAGGTTTCCGAGATATTCCTGCGGTGTCATGTTCCGCGTGTGCTCGCCATGGGCCAGCATGGAGACGAGATCGCCTTTCGGGTCGGCGTTGACGCGCTCGTTCCAGAGGCGCGTGAAATAGCCGAGACATTCGAGCAGTTCGCCGCGCCACTGTTCTTCGGACGACACGAGATCAGGATTGTTGCGGCCGGTGGCCACGTCCGACCAGCGTGTGAGCTTGCGGCGGTCTTCAAAGGGGAAATCAAAGAGCGTGGCGAGCATCATGGTGGTGAGTTCGATCGACACCCTGTCGACCCAGTCGAACGACTCGCCGACGGGCAGTTCATCGAACAGCGTCTTTGTGCGCGAACGGATCAGGTCTTCGAAGGATTTCAGGTTTTCGGGACCGACGATGGACTGGACGGTCTTGCGCTGCAGGTCGTGCTTGGGCGGGTCCATCGCGATGAACATCGGCAGCTGGAAGTCCGCGTCCTGGTCGACGACGGTGATGCCGCCTTCGGAGGAGAACACGCCGTGGGAGGTGTCCACGGTCATGATGTCCTTGTAGCTGGTGACCGACCAGTAGGGACCATAAGGGCTGTCCGGGCAGTAGGTGACCGGCGCCTCTTTGCGCATACGGGCGAAATAGTCCCAGAAGATTTCCTGGCGCCAGTATTCGGGGTCGGTGATGTCGAAGGTGGCAAGGTCGATCTCGCCAGCCCCGGGCGCTTTCGCGCCCTTGGGCAGGCCGTTCTTGCGGAACGCCTCCGCGCCGGCATGGGTCGGTGTTGCAGTCGTCGCCGTATCGGCCATGGCGTTGCTCCTCACCTGCGGACGGGGTCTTTCGCCACCGTTCCTGACACAGTCTAACAGACACGTGGATCAGGGGCAGTCCTGTCCTAGCGGCAAGATTCAGGTGCATGTGCGCGGGTTGGGTATTCCGATGCCGCGCCGCGTCATGACTTCCCCAACGCCTTCCGGCAGGCCGAGGATGTGCTAGACGTCCTGTCCTTCCACGCTGGCCGATGTGATAGGCCGGAGCCGCGCTTTCGCAGGGACCGCCGATTTGGGATCGATTGAGCCGTCCGACCAGCGCCGCGCCCTGACCGTGCTGATCCCCTTCTACAATGAAGCGGGGAACATCCAGCCGCTGGTGGATGAGGTGCACGCAGCCCTGGCCGGGATCGATTACGAGATTGTCTGCGTCAACGACGCCTCCGATGACACGACAGCGGCTGAGCTTGTGGCGGCCAAGACGCTGGCGCCGGACCGGATCACCGTCCTCACCCATGTGAAACGGCGCGGAAAATCCGCCGCCCTGTTCACGGGCCTGCGCTCGTCGCGCGGCGACTGGGTGCAGCTGCTGGATGGCGACGGCCAGAACGACCCCGCCGACGCCCGGCGCGTGTGGGACCTGGTGGGGGCGCAGGATACAAACCCGGCGCTTGGCATTGTGTGCGGACGGCGGACGAGCCGGAACGACAGCGGTTTCAAATGGCTGCAGTCGCGGGTGGCGAACGGGATCCGCCGTTTCTGCCTGCGGGACGACGCCACTGACACGGGCTGCGGGTTCAAGCTGATCCGCCGGCGGGCTTTCCAGGACCTGCCCTTCTTTGCCTCGATGCATCGGTTCCTGCCGGCGCTGATCAAGCGCGCAGGGTGGGATGTGCGGGAGGAGCCCGTGGCCGACCGGCAGCGGCTACACGGCGTCTCAAAGTACGGATTCCTCGGAAGATTTGGCGCCGGGCTGGTAGACCTGCTGGGCATGATGTGGCTTGTGCGTCGTGGGGGATATGGCGTTGCAGCCGAGTGGGACGATCCGCGCGCGAAGCGCTGATGGGCCAGAGGCGGCGGCAAGGCCGATCGAGTGGAAGTGACGCGTGAAACAGCCGGTGCGGCAGCCCAGGCAATCCCGTAAGACGGCGAACCAGGGCCGCGGCGCCAGGGGCCGCCGCACGCCGGAGCGCGAGCAGCGTTCCTCGCTCGACGCGCTGATCCGGCTCGACAAGTCCGCCATCCTG
>JAVBYB010000006.1 GCA_030824255.1 bacterium | reverse complement strand
GACGCCTGTGACCGCTATTCCCTCTCGAGGGAGGAGTTCTCCGGTTGGGAGCGGCTCTACCAGCGTCATGGCGTGAAGGGCCTTCGGACCACGCGACTGCAGAACTATCGCTAGACTGACGACCAATGGCGCCGCCCCGGGGGTTCTTGGGAGGGGCGGCAGCCAGCTGTTCTTAAGATTTCGCTAACCATATCGTTAAGCGGTCTTAAGGACCCGTTTACCACGCACTGGGAATTTCCTGCCTAGTCGCAAATCGCGACGCAGGCAGATTTTTCCGGGCGGGCATGGCCGAAGATAAGCAGCAAGACGATACCAAGGGGCTGATGAGTCAGCTCGCTCGGTCAGGCCGTATGCGCATCGCAGCGGCCCTCGTTGTCGTCGCGCTTGTCGGCGGCGGCCTTGGCGCGATCATGCTCCAGGGCGGAAACACCGCAAAGAAACTCCTTTTCTCCGGCCTCGACCTCGAAGAGGCGGCAACGATCTCCGACCGGCTTGAGACGGCCGGCGTCGGCTATTCGCTTGAAGGCGGCGGCTCCGCCATCTTCGTGGATGCCGACAAGGTCGAAGACGCCCGCATGATGCTGTCCGAGCAGGGCCTGCCCACGCGCGGCTCGGTCGGCTGGGAAATTTTCGACAAGTCGGATGCGCTGGGGGAGACCCAGTTCGTTCTCAACATCAAGAAACTGCGAGCGATGGAAGGCGAACTGGAACGCTCCATTTCCGCCTATGACATGGTACAATCCGCCAAGGTGCACCTGTCGATCCCCGACAAGCCTCTTTTCCAGCAAAACAGCGACAAGCCGAAGGCCGCCGTGGTGCTCAAGCTGGCTGGCAACGCCATGCCCGGCGAAAAAGTCCGCGCCATTCGCAACCTGGTGGCCTCGCAGGTGCCCGGACTGGCAGTGGATGCCGTCACTGTGACCAGCACGGACGGACGCCTGCTGGCAGCCGCAACGGATGCCGCTGGCGGCGGCATGGGTGGGGGCACCAGCTCGGACGAGCGCCGCACCTCGATGGAGGACAGCTATCGCAAGAAGGTTCTCGACGTCATCGAGAACATCGCTGGACCGGGCGCCGCCAAAGTCACGGTCTCGATCGACGCTGACTTCAACCGCGTCACGCAAAGCTCGGAAACGTTCAATCCGGACAGCCGTGTCGTCCGTTCGGAAACGACCGTCGAGGACTCCTCCGACAGCCAGGACATGGCGCCGGGCGATGAAACCACCGTAGCCAACAACGTGCCGACCGGCGCACAGCCGGCCGCCGCCCCCCTGCCCTCCAGCCAGTCGCGCACGAACCGCGCGGAATCGACGGTCAACTACGAAATCGACAAGACCGTGCGGACGGAAGTCGTCGAAGGCGGCCAGATCCGTCGCCTGTCGGTCGCCGTCGCGCTCGATCAGGTGCGCGTGCCGGGCGCTGAAGGCCAACCCGCTACGTGGCAGGACCGTTCGCCGGAAGAGATCGCCCGCATCAGCGGCCTGGTGAAATCGGCGGTTCTCTTCAACGAACAGCGCGGCGACGTCGTGACCGTCGAAAGCACCGCGTTTGCCCGTCCGGACACGTCGATGGATGGCGCCACCGCGCCTGGCCCGTTTGACTTCGACAAGTTCGACCTTGTCCGTGTCGGCGAGATCCTCGCCCTGGTGCTGACGGCGCTGGCGCTGGTGTTTTTCGTGCTGCGTCCGCTGGTCTCTGGCCTGTTTTCCAAGCCGGATGGCGAAAATCTTCCCCCGGAAATTGCGAAGCTGAAAGGCGCAAAGCGCGCCAAGGCGATCGCAGCTCACGAAGCCGCAATCGCTCAGCAGACCATCGTGATGGAACGCGAGACACGTACGGTTTCCGGCGAGACCCGCCTGCCCTCGCTTGAACCGCCGATGCATGACCGCACCGACGCCGGCATTGATGTGGCGCGCATTTCCGGCCAGGTGAAAGCCTCTTCGATCAAGAAAATATCGGAAGTCGTCGCCAGCCACCCGGACGAATCGCTCGCGATCATCCGCTCGTGGATGGCTGAGGAAGCGCCGGAGCGTGCGGCATGAGCAGGTCCGCCGCTGCCCTCAAGGCTCCCGAAGCCGAACAATCCGCCGCTCCGGCTCCGACGGCCCCTGCCCGTGAGGACCCGGTTGCGGACGCCAATCGCCGCAATGCGGAAACCATTCGTGCGATCGCGGGCCTGCACGGCGTCGAAAAGGCGGCCATCCTGCTGCTGGCGCTTGGCGAGGAAGCAAAGCCGATCTGGGATCGCCTCGACGACGACGAGCTGCGCGAGATTTCGTCCGCCATGTCGAACCTCGGCCCCGTGCGCGCCGAAACGGTGGAATATCTGATCAAGGATTTCGTGAACCGTCTCTCTGGCTCCGGAGCCGTGACGGGATCCTACGACCAGACGCACAAGCTGCTGCTGCAGTTCCTGCCGCGCGACAAGGTCGACGCCCTGATGGAAGAGCTGCGTGGCCCTGCCGGTCGCACGATGTGGGACAAGCTGGCCAACGTGAATGAGCAGGTTCTCGCGAACTACCTCAAGAACGAATACCCGCAGACCGTCGCGGTCGTGCTGTCGAAGATCAAGACGGATCACTCCGCCCGCGTGCTCAGCGCCCTGCCCCCGGAATTCGCGCTCG
>JAVBYB010000210.1 GCA_030824255.1 bacterium | reverse complement strand
CTCGCCGCCTCGCTCGCGCTTTACGCCGTCGGCCACGCCGCATCGGCTTTCGCGCCCGACTACAACACGCTTCTCATCACCCGCCTGCTGATGATCAGCGGCGCCGCGATCTTCACGCCGCAGGCCGCCAGCGCCGTCGCCCTCATGGTCCCTGAACAGAAGCGCGCGAGCGCCGTCGCGATTGTCTTCATGGGCTGGGCCGTCGCCGGCGCCGTGGTCATCCCGTTCATGAGCATCCTCGGCGAAGTCCTGAACTGGCGCACCATCTATGGCGGTCTCGCCATCGCTTCCGCGCTTGCGATGGCCGGCGTCTTCCTGCTGATGCCCGTGAAGCTCTATCCCGCCCGCATGGCGCTTCGGGCCTGGGGTGAGGTCATCTCAAGGCCCGTGATCCTCATCCTGCTTGCCGCCACCTGTTTCCAGATCATCGGCCAGTTCACGCTCTTCCCCTATCTGGCCGCCGAACTGCGCCGCGCCAGCCTTGCGGATTCCCCGGCGGTCGCCATCGCGCTTGCATTGTATGGCGGGGCCGGCCTGTTCGGATCAATCATGGCCGCGCGAAGCGTGGGCTCGCTCGGCGCCGCGCGAACCCACCTCATCTGCCTCGCCGCCATGACCATCGGCCTCATCGGCTGGTCGCTCTTCGCGACATCGCTGACCTTCGCCATCGCCAGCATCTTCATCTGGGGCCTGGGATTCGGTGCCGGCATATCGATGCAGCAGGCGCGCCTCATCTCTGTCGCGCCTGCGCTGGCCTCGGCCTCCGTCGCGCTCAACACGTCCGTGCTCTATCTGGGGCAGGCCGCCGGAACAGCCATCGGCGCGGACCTCATCACCCGAGACCTCCCCGGCTTCATTGGCCCCGCCGGCGTCGCCTTCCTGATCCTGTCGATCGCCGCGTCCTGGTGGGCGAACAGAAAGTATGCGGCCTAGACCCGCTCTTTCGTCTTCGTGAACCGGATCGCCGGGTTCTTGTCAGACACATAGCCCACATCCCACGCATTCTTCGCGAGATACACGGGCGCGCCGTCGAGATCCTTCGCCACCGTCGAGCGGTTCGTCTCCAGAAACGCATCCAGCTTCGCGCGATCCTCGCTCGACAGCCAGCGCGCCGCCGCCCACGGGCTCGTCTCGAACAGCACTTCGAGATTGTTCTCCGTCGCAATCCGCTCGGCCATAACCTCGATCTGCAGCTGGCCCACCGCGCCCACGATCATGTCCGAGCCGATCTCCGGCGTGAACAGCTGCGTTACGCCTTCCTCCGCCAGCCCCTCCAGCGCCTTGCGCAGGTGCTTCGACTTCATCGGATCCTTCGTGCGCACGCGGCGCAGGATTTCCGGCGCAAAGTTCGGGATGCCCGCGAACTGCACATTGCCGCTCTCGCTCAGCGCATCGCCCACGCGCAGCGCGCCATGGTTCGGAATACCGATCACGTCGCCGCCGAATGCCTCGTCGGCAATCTCGCGGTCCTGCGCGAGGAACATGACAGGTGATGTGATGCCGATCTGCTTGCCCGCCACCGTTTTGAGACGCATGCCGCGCTGGAACCGGCCAGACACCATGCGGAAGAACGCGATCCGGTCGCGATGGTTGGGGTCCATGTTCGCCTGGATCTTGAACACGAAGCCCGTGACTTCCTTGTTCTCCGGCCCCACCGGCGCCGGATTGCCCTTCACCTTGGCCTTCTGCACGCGGGGCGCGGGCGCTTCCTGCCAAATCGTGTCGAGCAACTCCTTCACGCCGAAATGGCGCAGCGCCGAACCGAACACCACCGGCGTCATGTGGCCTTCGCGATAGCTCTGGTGATCGTAAGGCTTGCAGACGCCCGCCGCCATCTCGGCCTGCTCTTCGAGCTCGGCCTGCTCGCCCTTGTCCATCATCTCGTCGAAGCGGTCCTTGCCGACGCGCTCCGTCTTGAACTCCACCGAGCCGTCATGCGCCACGATGCGCTGATAGGTGACGAACTCGCCATTGCGCAGGTCCTGCATCCCTCGCAACCGCTCGCCAGACCCTTGCGGCCAGTAGAGCGGAGACGCCGTCATCGCCAGCTTCTGCTCGATCTCGTCGAGTAGCTGGAACGGATCCTGCGCCTCGCGGTCCATCTTGTTGATATATGTGATGATCGGAATGTCCCGCAGCCGGCACACCTCGAACAGCTTCAGCGTCTGCGGCTCGATACCCTTCGCGGCGTCGAGCACCATGATCGCCGAGTCAGCGGCGGTCAGCGTGCGGTAGGTGTCTTCCGAAAAGTCTTCGTGGCCCGGCGTATCCAGCAGGTTGAAGACGCAGTCCTGATATTCAAACGTCATCACCGACGCCGAAACCGAGATGCCGCGATCCCGCTCGATCTTCATCCAGTCGGATGTCGTGCGGCGGCGTTCCCCGCGCGCCTTCACGGCGCCCGCCATACGGATCGCGCCGCCCGCCAGCAGCAGGTTCTCGGTCAGCGTCGTCTTGCCGGCGTCCGGGTGCGCAATGATCGCAAACGTGCGCCGCCGCGCCGCTTCTTGTTCAGGTGTCAGGGCCATGGGGCGGGGGAATACAGGGGAGCGCCCGAAAGGTCTACACCCGGCCCCGCCCGCGGGTTAGGCTCGGCCCGTTGGAGGGTCCGCCATGGCCAAGAAGGATTGGGA
>JAVBYB010000187.1 GCA_030824255.1 bacterium | reverse complement strand
GCTGACGCAAATGATGACATCAACTGCACCGTCGGCGTCCATCCGCACTATGCCAAGGACTACTGGTCGCTGCAGGCTGAAACGCTGGTCGTCGAGGCGAAGGATGCGAAGGTCTGCGGCATCGGCGAGACCGGGCTCGACCAGCACTATGGCTATAGCGACATCGTCCTGCAGGAACGCAGCTTTGTTGAGCATGTGATCGCCGCGCGTGAAACGCAGCTTCCGCTTGTGGTCCACACACGCGAGGCAGATGACCTGACCGGCGACATCCTTGAGCGCGAATACAAGCGCGGACCATTCCCGATCCTGATGCACTGCTATACCAGCGGCGAGCGCCTTGCGATGCGGGCCCGCGATCTCGACGCCTACTTCTCGGTCTCCGGAATCCTGTCGTTCAAGAACGCAACGGATGTGCGCGATGTGATCGGCAAGCTGCCGCTCGACCGCGTGATCCTCGAAACCGACTGTCCGTATCTCGCGCCCGTGCCGTATCGCGGCCGCCGCAACGAGCCGGCCTATCTGGTCGATGTCTGCCGCGCCTATGCCGGTTTCCGGGGGCTGTCGGTCGAGGAGGCCGCCGAGCTCACCACCGCCAACGCGCTGGCCCTGTTCAGGCGGGTCAGCTGATGGGCGTGGCGACGGGCAAGGGCAGGTTGCAGGTACGGATCCTCGGCTGTGGCTCGTCCGGCGGCGTTCCACGGATTGGCAATGACTGGGGCGCCTGTGACCCGGCCGAGCCGCGCAACCGGCGCACGCGCTGCTCGATCCTGATCCGCTACTGGTCGGCCGGAGCTGCGGAGCCCACACTCGTCCTGGTCGATACCTCGCCGGATATCCGCGAGCAGCTGCTGGCGGCCCGTGTCACCCGGCTGGATGCCGTCGCCATGACTCACGAGCACGCCGACCAGTGCCACGGCATTGACGACCTCCGGGCGCTGGTCCTGCGCGCCATGAAGCGGATCCCTGTGCACATGGATGTGGTGACCGGCGCAGTGATCGGGACGCGGTTCGGCTACTGCTTCGAAGGCGCCGGCGCTTACCCGGCCATTCTCGACCGGCATGACGATCTGGAAGCCGGGCAGGCGATCCGGATTGCGGGGCCGGGCGGCGAGCTGGAGATGCTGGCCCTGGCGCAGGATCATGGCGGCATCGCCTCGCTGGGCTTCCGCATCGGAACCTTTGCCTATTGCAACGATGTGGTCCGGTTGCCGGAGGCGACGCTGGAGCAGCTGTACGGGCTCGACACGCTGGTGGTCGACGCGCTGCGCTACAAGCCGCATCCGACGCATGCGAGCGTCGATCAGGCCTTGGCCTGGGTCGAGCGGCTCAAGCCAAGGCGCGCCGTGCTGACGAACCTGCATGTCGATCTGGACTACGCAAAACTGCGCTCGGAGCTGCCTGCGGGCGTGGAGCCGGCGTTTGACGGGCTGGAACTGGAGATGACGGCAAATGCCTGATTCATATCCAGATCTTATTGCCCATAATGTTGATTATGCGACTGACGTATTGAGGGTGACGGGGCATGGCTGACGAGCGCACGACATCCGAGGCGCCGGCCGAGGCTGCCCGTCAGGGCAGTCCCCTCCCCCTCTCGGGAGACGCGTGGGTCGATCTGGTGGCGTTAATGGCCCGGCTGCGGGACCCGAAGACGGGCTGCCCCTGGGACGTCGAGCAGACCTTCGCGAGCATCGCGCCGTACACGATCGAGGAAGCCTACGAGGTGGCGGACGCGATTGAGCGGAACGACATGGCCGAGCTCAGGGGCGAGCTGGGGGATCTGTTGTTCCAGTCAGTGTTCCACGCCCGGATGGCCGAGGAAGCCGGACACTTCGATATCCACGATGTGGTCCGCACGCTGGTCGACAAGATGGTCGAGCGGCATCCGCACGTTTTTGGGTCCGCGCAGATCGCCGACGCCAGCGCTCAGACCGGCGCCTGGGAGACCATGAAGGCGGCCGAGCGCGCCCGGAAGGCGGCTGGCCGAACGCCCAGCGCAATTGATGGCGTGGCCCTGGGCCTGCCGGCCTTGATGCGGGCCGAGAAGCTGACCAAGCGCGCCGCGCGGGTCGGCTTTGACTGGCCATCGGCCGGGCCGGTCCTGGAGAAGCTGCAGGAAGAGATCGGTGAGCTGGAAGAGGCGATTGCCGCGCCGGTGCGCGACGAAGCTCACGTCGCCGAGGAACTGGGCGACATGCTGTTCGTGGTCGCCAATCTGTGCCGGAAGCTTTCGGTCGATCCTGAAGTCGCTTTGCGCAATGCAAATTCAAAGTTTGGCAAGCGGTTCCGTGCTATGGAAGCGATGGCGGAAGCGCAGGGCGTTGCGTTTGCCAGCCTCACGCTGGACCAGCAGGAAGCCCTGTGGGTCGCGGTCAAGAAGATCGAGCGTTCGCCGCCCGGCGCGGCGGAGTGATATCAAGTTCATCCACAAGGCCAGCCCAGTTATCCACAGGCCGTGCAACTGCCCCGGTCTGATCATTCGGAGCTTGCAGCCGGTTTCGTAGTGCCAGCTGCCTTTCGGCGTAGTCGAGCGCCTCGGGCGTATCCACGTCCACCAGCAAAGGCGGCGGCGCATTCAGCGCAAGAACGCGAAAGCCTCCCTGCCCGATGATTGGGCGCGCGCCCTCGTCGCCGTCGA
>JAVBYB010000327.1 GCA_030824255.1 bacterium | reverse complement strand
GCTTGGTCTTGCCGTCGATGTCGCGCATGAATCCGGAGAGCTCGCGACCCTCCGCTTCGTACTGCCCGATCAGGTACTGGCAGAAATCAGGATCGAACACGCGCTCCATCACGATGACTGGGGCCTGCACGTCCATACCTGCGATACGGCCGGGGGCAGGCAGATTTGCGACGCAGTCGATCGCTTCTGCGATGTCGCTACCGTCCTCGCGGAAGGGGATGATCCTGGTGATCCGGAGGGTGGGGTCGATGATGACCCATTTGCCAATCCAGCCTTTCTCACCTTCGTCGACCGGCCATGAGCCATAGAGGCGGCAGATCTTGAAGTCGGAGTCCCAGAAGAAGCGGTAGCCCGGCATGATGCTTTCGAGCCGGTTTTCGGTCTCGTCATTCGGGTCGCAGGTGACGCCGAAGAAAGCCGCCTGAACGTCGTCAAAGAGATCGCGGCGTTGGAGCGCGGCCTTGAGAGCTGCCCGGCCATGGTTGTTCTGGGAGGAGCCCATGAAGCAGAGAACGAGCGTGCGACCTGCGGCCACGTCGAACAGATAGCGTGGATTGCTGGAGCTTCGCTGCTGGAAGCGCGGGGCCGGTTCGCCGGGATTCAGATTAATGTACTTCGGCAAGAGTTTCCTCGCGGGTCTGCCGGCCGGGCAAGCCCGGCCGATAGGTCCGAAACAGCTAGGTCATGCCGCTTAACATTTCGTCGAGACGTGGGTAAACGCCCCCGCGCAGCGTCAACCTGCATGCTCGTCTGCAAAGAGGGTGTCGAGGCGCTTGTAGCCCATCTCCATGCCGTCGGTCATGCCGGTCGCGACGGCAGTGTCGCGAATTTCCTTGCTGGCGAATTTCATGACCAGTTCCAGTGTCGTGACGCCGTTCTGCTCGCTGAAGGTCGTGTGGATGATGGCGGGCGCGCTGGTGTCCATATCCGGGGTCATCGTGCCCGGATCGTAGTGTTCGGCGTGGACCATGCGGGCGGGGGCGTCGACTTCGCGGAATTCTCCGAAGAAGCCGAACTCGGCGCCGTTTTCGTCCGAGCGCCAGCGCCAGCGATATTTGCCGCCGGGGCGGACATCCATGTCGCAGACCGGCATCGACCAGCCCGGCGGGCCGAGCATCCAGCGCCTGACGAGTTCGGGCTTGGTGTGGGCGTCCCACACCAGCGTGCGCGGGGCCTTGAAGTCACGGAGGACGCGGACTTCGGTGTCGCTGGGCAGGGAAACGTTTGCAGCCGTGTTGAGTATCGCGGTGGTCATCTGGCGTTCTCCTAATGGCGTTTGCGTTTTGATTTGGGGGGCGTGTTGGTCTGCAGCTGGACCAGGAGGTCATCGAGGGCGCTGTAACGGCGCTCCCATAGCTGGCGGTAGTGTTCGAGCCAGGCGTTGGCTTCTGCGAGCGGCGCGGCCTCTATTGTGCGAGGACGGCGTTGGCCGGACTCGGTGGTGATGATCAGGCCTGCGCGTTCCAGCACCTTGAGGTGCTTGGAGATGGCGGGCTGGCTCATCGCGAAGGGGAGGGTGAGTTCAGCCACCGTGGCTTCACCTTCCGCCAGCCGGGCGAGGATGGCGCGCCGCGTGGGATCAGCAAGCGCAGCAAAGGTGGCGTCCAGCCGTTCGGAAGGCGTCATGCCGATTGCTCCATAACCGTACGGTTATAAATAACCAGGCGGTTATGCATGTCAACGCGCCGCGCTGAGATTTCTCAGGGGCGGCGCGGGCGTAGTCTGGCCGAGACGGACTGGATGATCAGCTCCCCCTTGGCGGCGGGGGTGAGCGTCCAGCCAGCCTGCAGGACGGCGGCGGTGATCAACTGGTCGATGGCGTCGGATTTCAGCGTGGCGAGACCCTGCATCAGGCGGACGGAGCGGATTCGGGCGCCTTTGCCGTCAAGCAGATCGTCCGGGTCCGGAAGGGTTGCGCCGTGCATCAGAAAAAGCGTGGCCCAGCGTGGATAAAAGGCGATGGAAATGACGATGTCCGACGCCCTAGGGCCCGGCCCGAAGCCCACGGCCAGGGCGTTGTAATTGTCATAGACCAGACAGATTGCGCCGGGCAGGCGTTTACGAAGATGCGTGATCGCCTCCCGCCCGAGTTTTGCGAGGTCGGGCGAATACTTTTGCAGAAACGCGTCGAGTTGCTGCTGGGCAGTAGTCATTGTGTAAGTCTATTCTGCGATTGCTGTTGTTGTCAGCAGTCCGGAACCAGAACCCAGCGAATGCATTTCCAACTGGAAGTGCGGAGAACGGAAAATGGCTAACGGACGTCGGACTGCAGAAGAAATCAGGAATTCAGCCGGGCATCTGGCTGACAGGGTGGTGGGTGACATGTCTGAATTTACGGACAAAGCGAAGCGGGCTCTTGGCGGCGCTGGCGATTTCGCCAACGATGTCGCGCATAACGTGACCCGCAGCGGCAAGAAGGCGAGCAAGTTCGTGGTGCGCGAAGTTCGCGAGCATCCGCTGCGTACGCTGGCGATCGGCGCTGCAGTCGGCGCTGTCGTCGCCGCAGTTATCATGCTGCGCAACAAGTCGGACGAAGAATAGCATCTTGCAGAGACACGATGCGGGCGTCGACCTTGCGGTCGGCGCCCGTTTTCGCGTGCGCTATGCGGCCTCGCGGCCCACAGCAGCATACGCCA
>JAVBYB010000222.1 GCA_030824255.1 bacterium | reverse complement strand
AATCCGAAGCCGGGTGGCGTCCCGAAATGTGGTCGCAGTTCGCGGAGCTGGGCCTCCTCGGCGCATCGTTCACGGAAGCCGAAGGCGGCTTCGGCAACGGGCCGATCGAGGCGATGATCATCTCCGAGGAATTCGGCAAGGGGCTGGTGATCGAACCCTACCTGCAGACCGTTGTCATCGGCGGCAACTTCCTCCGTCACGGCGGCACGGACGCCCAGAAGGAAGAGCACATTGCCGGCCTCATCGGCGGCGAGACGATCTTTGCCTTCGCCTATTCGGAGCCGAAATCGCGCTTCGACCTGAACGATGTTTCCACCACGGCGAAGAAGGATGGCTCCGGCTATGTTCTGAACGGCCACAAGGCTGTTGTGGTCGGCGCGCCGTTTGCGACGCACCTCATTGTCACGGCCCGCACCTCGGGCGGCCAGCGCGATACCTCGGGCATCTCCGTGTTCATCGTGCCGAAGGGCGCGAAGGGCGTGACCACGCGTGACTACCCGACAGTGGACGGGCTGCGTGCTTCCGAAGTCTATTTCGAGAATGTTGCCGTCGGTGCTGACGCCGTGATCGGCGCGATCGATGGCGCGCTGCCGCTCGTCGAGAAGGTCGTCGACAACGCCATCGCGGCGCTCTGCGCGGAGGCTGTCGGCTGTTTCAAGGTTCTCAACGAAGCGACGATCTCCTACGCCAAGCAGCGCAAGCAGTTCGGTCAGCCGATCGCCAACTTCCAGGTTCTGCAGCACCGCATGGTCGACATGTTCATGGCGGCGGAACAGGCCGCGTCGATGACCTTCATGGTGACGCTGAAGCTCGATGAAGGCGACAAGGCCCGCAAGCTCGCGGCCTCGGGCGCGAAGGTGCAGATCGGCAAGGCCGGGAAGCTCATCAGCCAGGACGCTGTCCAGATCCATGGCGGCATGGGCATGACCGACGAACTCAATGTCGGACATTTTTTCAAGCGAGTGACGATGATCGAAAGCCAGTTCGGAAACACTGACTGGCACCTCCGCCGCTACACCGAACTCAGCAACGGCTGAGATCGGTCTCGGGGGAGGACAGGGTGATCGCCGCGACAGTGAAATTCCTGCTGGCGGCGGTTATCGGCGCGGCTGGCATTCTGGTTGTCATCTGCGCGGTGACAGGCCGCTGGCCGGTGATGATCACGGTCCGCAATGATGTGGAGCGTGTCTCATGCGCGCTTGGCTTCAGCGATGGCTGGACGTGGGACGTCGATCTGGACGAGGACCAGAAGAAGTTCTGGATCTTCGTTCTCGGGAAACCTGACAGCGTCGATGTCGCCTGCAAGGCACCAACCGAAGTCATCGCCTTCAAGCACTATTTCTGCGGGCCGCGTTCCGAATACGTGCTGACGATCTCTCCGCGCAAGGCGCTGAACGACTGCCCGGTCGATGAGATGGTGTCGTCGTAAGCGCCCAAAACAAAACGGCCCGGTGTTTCCACCGGGCCGTTTGCATTCAAGCGGTCGTCGAGATCAGTTGAAGATCTCAAACAGCCCGGCAGCGCCCTGGCCGCCGCCGATGCACATCGTGACGACGCCATACTTTGCCTTGCGACGCTTGCCTTCGAGCAGCAGGTGGCCCGTGCAGCGCGCGCCGGTGACGCCATAGGGGTGGCCGATCGAGATCGAGCCGCCGTTGACGTTGTACTTCTCCGGGTCGATGCCCAGCTTGTCGCGCGAGTAAAGACACTGCGACGCGAAGGCTTCGTTCAGTTCCCAGAGGTCGATGTCCTGGACCTTGAGGCCGTGACGGGCGAGCAGGCGCGGAACAGCGAACACCGGGCCGATACCCATTTCGTCAGGTTCGCATCCGGCGACGGCGAAGCCGCGGAAGGCGCCGAGCGGCTGCAGGCCGCGACGTTCAGCTTCCTTGGCTTCCATCAGGACGAGAGCGGCGCCGCCGTCCGAGAACTGCGAAGCGTTGCCGGCGGTGATGTACTTGCCTTCGGCGATCTTCTGGCCGCCCTTGAAGACGGGCGGGAGCTTCTGAAGGTCAGCCAGCGTCGTTTGCGGCCGGTTGCAATCGTCGCGCGAAACCGTGACGTCCTCGATGCTGACGGCTTTCGTTTCCTTGTCGGTGACAGCCATCTTTGTCGTCATCGGCACGATCTCGTGCTCGTATTTGTTGGCGGCCTGTGCAGCAGCCGTGCGCTGTTGCGATTGCAGGGCGTATTCGTCCTGAGCTTCGCGCGAGACGCCGTAGCGCTCGGCGACAATCTCGGCGGTCTCGATCATCGTCATGTAGATCGCGGGGATCTTGGCGAGGAGTTTTTCATCGAGGGCGCGGTTGCGGCCATCGGCTGAAAGCGGGCGCGGCGGGGCAAACTGGACAAGCGAGATCGACTCGACGCCGCCGCCAACCATGATGTCTGCGCCGTCATGGATCTGGTGCGCGGCGAGGGCGATGGCGTTGAGGCCCGAGGAGCAGAAGCGGTTGATGGTGCCGCCAGCAACCGAGACCGGCAGGTCGGCCCAGAGGGCTGCCTGGCGGGCAATGTTACCACCGGTCGCGCCTTCAGGATTGGCGCAGCCGAGGTAAACGTCTTCGACTTCCTTGGGGTCAAGTTTCGCGCGCTCGACGGCGTGCTTGATCGCGTGGCCGCCAAGAGCGGCGCCG
>JAVBYB010000245.1 GCA_030824255.1 bacterium | reverse complement strand
ACATGGGCCAGCCTCCAGGACGGAACGCCGCTCGTCACGGCCCGTCGCATGGGTCAGGGCGAGTTGATTCTGTTCCACGTTACGGCAGACCCGGATTGGTCCGACCTCCCGCTCACGGGCGCATTCGTCGAAATGCTCCGCCGCTCCGTGGTTTCGGGTGGCGAACGAACCGGCGCCGCCGCCCTCGGAACCGAAGGAACGCTGACCCCCTCGCGCGCCCTCGACGGCTTCGGCGTCCTTACACCGCCGCAGTCGTCTGCTACGCCAGTCGCAGCGGCGGATTTCCCGACGACCCGCCCTGGCCCGACGACGCCACCGGGCATCTATCTGGGTCCAGGCGGAGAGCGCGCACTCAACGCGGGCGCGCCGGCTCCCCAAGGCTTTGACGCCTGGCCGCTGGAGGTGACAGTGACAGAACAGGCAGCAATCGTGGAACGCGCTGGCCTGGGTGGCTGGATGCTCGCCTTGGCGCTTGCCATTGTCGCTGCCGATCTCATCATCGCACTGGCTTTCGCGGGACGCTTGCCTCGCTTTGGCAAGGCGGCGGCAAGCGGCCTCGCCATCTTCTTCATTGCCGGAGCCGTACTTGCGGGACCCCCGGGAGCAATCGCCCAGACGTCCGACCAGATGGCTCGCGAAGCGGCTGCCAAACTCCGCTTCGCCTACGTTAAAACCGGAGACCGCAGGCTCGACGACACGACAAAGGCGGGTCTCTTTGGCCTCTCCTACGAACTCGGCATGCGCACATCCGTCGAGCCAGACATGCCGCACGGCGTCGATCTCGCGCGCGACAGCCTCGAGCTCTACCCGATGATCTATTACGCCGTGCCGCGTGATGCGCGGCCGCTGCCCGCTGCAGCGGTGGCAAAGGTCAACGCGTATCTGCGCGCGGGCGGCGCCTTCATTGTCGATACGCGCGACGCAACGCCGGGTCGCGATGTGAGTCAGGATCTCCAGCGCCTGCTTTCCGGCATTGACGCACCAGCCATGCAGCCCGCCCCCGCCAATCACGTGCTGACCAAGAGCTACTACCTGATCCGAACCTATCCCGGCCGCCTCAACGGTCGCCTCTGGATCGAAAGCGGTGCGATGGATCGCGACAGCCGCCGCGGCGATGGCGTCTCAGGTCTCTTTATCGGCGGATCGGATTGGGCAGGCGCATGGGCCATCGATCAGACCTCTGGCAAACCGTTGCTCACCATGGATGGCGGCCCACAGGCGCGTGAGATGGCCTACCGCTTTGGCATCAACCTCGTGATGTACATCCTCACAGGCAATTACAAGGAAGATCAGGTTCACATCCCCGACCTCCTCGAACGCCTTGGCACTTCGCGGGACAGGGCTGATTGATGCTTGAAGCCTCGCGCCTTGGTTTCGATCCGCTGATCCCGTGGCTTGCGCTGTGGGTTCTGGTCGCGGGCGCATTCGCGCTCTGGATTACCTACGTCGTCCTGCGCGGCAAAGCTTGGCTCTTTCGCGCGTTGGCGCTGACCGTGCTGACAATCGCGCTTTCCAACCCTCTCTGGATCGAGGAACAACGCGAGCCTTTGAAGGATATCGTCGCGGTCGTGATGGACCGGTCCGAGAGCATGAACTTCCGTGGCCGCACCGAGACGGCCCAGGCCGCCTACGACCAAATTCGCCAGCTTATCGAAGCCGACGAAACGCTCGAGCTACGCGTCGCGGAGACCGACCCGGGCGCGGATGGCACGGATATGTATGTCGCGTTGCAGTCCGCCCTGTCGGATGCGCCGCGCGACCGCATCGCTGGAGCCGTCATGATCACAGACGGCCAGATCCACGACATTCCCGAAGACACGACCGACGCCCAACAGCTTGGACCAATCCACGCCATGGTGGTGGGTGGCGACGACGAAGTCGATCGCAACATTGACATCCAGTCTGCCCCGTCATTTTCCATCATCGACCAGCGCGTGGAAATGCGCGTGCAGGTGAATGATCCCACTGCGCAGACCGTTCAGGTCGGCGTCACCGTCAATGGCGAAGCCCAACAGGCTCAAACGGTGCGCGTGGGCGAACCGCAGATGATCAACTTCACATTGCGCAAGCGCGGTGAGAACTTGATCGTACTGTCTGTGGACGGCATTCCCAACGAGCTGACGCTGGCGAACAACCTCGCCTCCGCCCGCATCTCCGGGGTGCAGGATCGCCTGCGCGTCCTGCTCGTGACGGGAGAGCCTCACGCCGGCGCGCGCGTGTGGCGCGATCTTTTGAAATCTGATCCTGCAGTGGATCTCGTCCACTTCACCATCCTTCGCCCGCCCCACAAGTCAGACAACGTCCCTACCGAAGAGATCGCGCTGATCGCCTTCCCGAAAGCACAGCTGTTCCGCGAAAAGCTCGACGAGTTCGACCTCGTCATTTTCGATCACGAGCTTCGCCCACAGGTTTTGGAAGAGCAGTATCTGGATCGCGTGGCCCGCTACGTCGAACGCGGCGGAGCACTTCTGGTCGCCTCCGGCCCGCCCTATCCGGGCGCTTACCTGCTTTACAATACGCCTCTCGGCGGTGTCTTGCCCGGCCGCGCCACCGGTGAACTGGTTGATGGACGCTTCGTTCCGCAGCTAACCGATCTCGGCAAGCGCCATTCCGTCACCGCCACGCTCCCCTCAGAAGGC
>JAVBYB010000240.1 GCA_030824255.1 bacterium | reverse complement strand
TCCTCGATCGGAACGGCGGCGCCTGTTGCTGTCGCCGGGTCGAACGACGTGAAAGGCATCGCCGCATAGAAGGGGACGCCATTATCAAACGCGGATAGCGCCTTAAGGTACGTCCCGACCTTGTTCACCACATCACCATTGCGCGCGACGCGATCAACACCCACGAAGCACAGGTCCACCTCGCCGAGCTGCATCAGTAGGCCGCCTGCGTTGTCAGCAATCACGGTGTGCGGTACGCCGTGCTGGGACAGTTCGAACGCCGTCAGAGCGGCGCCCTGATTGCGCGGTCGCGTCTCGTCGACCCAGACATGAACCGGAATGCCGGCCTCGTGCGCGAGATAGACCGGCGCGGTCGCCGTTCCGTAGGCGAACGTGGCCAGCGCGCCGGCATTGCAATGCGTCAGCACGTTCACAGGCTTGCCCGGCCGCGCCTGCGCGATGGCTTCGATCAGCGGCAGGCCGCTGCGGCCGATATTCTCGCAATCGCGCGCATCATCGTCGCAAAGCTGGGCGGCGCGCAGGTAGGCCGCATCCGCGCGTTGACGCAGTGGCAAAGGACCCACCACGTCCACGATGGCGTTGAGCGCGCCCTGCAGGTTCACAGCGGTGGGACGTGTGTGGAGCAGCGCAGCATAGCTGGCGGCGAGGTTCGCATCGCTCGGATCGTCTCGGAGCGCCATGCAGAGTCCATACGCGCCCGTCACAGCCAGCATCGGCGCGCCGCGCACCCACATCTGCCGGATGGCGACCGCAGCCGTCTCGGCGTCCGCAATCCGACGCCATTCGACCTTCCAAGGCAGCAGCCGCTGGTCGAGCACATTGATCGACACGCCATCGGCATTGAGGACAAGCGGGCGCGTGCTTTGTCCATCGATGATCACGCCGCGGCCTCCAAGTCGATCTCGTCAAACGTGCTGATCGCGCCCGGCGCCCGTCCATCGCGATCGACATGGCGCACTTGCCAGCCCACCTCACGTGCGGCGGCGATTTCGCCCGGATTATCAGAAAGAAACAGCAGCCGGTCTGGCTTGTGCCCAACCGCATCGGCAATCGCCGCATAGGAGCCAGCTTCGAGCTTTCCGCCAATCCGCGTGTCGAAATAGCCCGAGAAAAGCGGCGTCAGGTCGCCATAGTCCGTATGGCTGAAAAGCAGATTCTGCGCCTCGACCGAGCCAGAGGAAAAAACGTAAAGCGGCAGCCCATGCCCATGCCATGCCCGCAGCGCCTTCACCGCGTCGGGATAGACGTGACCTTTCAACTGTCCGCTTTGGTAGCCTGCCGCCCAGATCTTTCCCTGCAGCGCCTTCAGCGGTCCGATCTTGCGATCCTCGCGCGACCAGGCGAGCAGCTGGTCTGCAACCGCTGAATTTGAAAGCGCGGCGGCGCCTGCGAGCGCGCGCGTTTGGTCGAGGATGGTCGCCAACTCATCTGCGTGTGACGTGATGAAGTCCTTCATCCGCTTTTCAGCATAAGGGAAAAGCACATCCCTCACGAAGGCGATGCTTCCGGTCGTCCCTTCGATATCGGTGACGATCGCGTCGACCGCGAGGCGGCTCATGCCGTCTGAGCTTCATAGCTCGGGAAGGACTTGGCGATGGGTTCGCCCGTGAACTTCGCCACCCAGCCTTCCGGTTTCGTGAACATGCGGATTGCACAGAAGCGCGGGCTCGGGCCCATATCGAACCAGTGCTGCAGGCCTGCGGGGACGCTGATCAGGTCGCCCGCCTCGCATAGAAGCATGTGCACCCGGCCATCGGCGTGGAGATAGAACATCCCCGTGCCTTCGACAAAGAAGCGCACCTCGTCTTCCATGTGGATGTGCTCGTCGAGGAATTTGGCGCGCAGCTCGTCTTTCTTGGGATTATCCGGGAACATGCGGATCACGTCCCAGCTCTTGTAGCCGCCGCGATCCGCCAGCCGGCGGATATCATCGCGATAGGCGGCCAGCACGTCGGCGTCGGTCGCATCCGCCGCCAGCGGCGCAAGCGGGGCCCATTGCTCCAGCTCTACGCCGATTTTCCGCAGTTCGGCGGCGATCGTGGCCGTGTCGCGTGACGTGAGAAGGGGCTTGCCCCGATCGGTGTCTTCGAAAACGGTCAGCTGGGCCATCTGGCGCCTCCTTGCAGAATACGTGCGCGTTCCAGTTCGCAGGCGATCATGTGTTCGACGCCTTCGACGGCGCAGACGGCCTGCTCGACTGATCCTGCCCAGACATAGAGTCCGTGCCCGCGCAGCAGGAAACCCGGCGTGCGCGGCGCATGGCGCAGCGTGCGCTCCACCTGCTTCGCCAGTCGCGGCATATCTTGGTCGTTGTCGAAGACCGGCAGCACCGCCTCGTCCTCGTGGCTAGGAAAGCCGGGCAGGGCCTTGAGCATTTCATAGCCCTGCAGCTTCACCGGGGTGCCGTCGCCGAGCCGGCCCAGCGTCACCGCGCTGACCGAATGCGTGTGGAGCACGGCCTCTGCTTCTGGCTTCATCCGGTAGACCAGCATGTGCAGCGGCGTTTCCGCTGATGGACGCCGCTGGTCCAGAGAACGGCCTGCCGCATCCACGCGCATGATGTCAGCGGAAGTCAGTCGTCCTTTGTGGCGGCCGGAGACGGTGATGGCGAAAGCTCCGTCGGACAGCCGCGTCGAGTAAT
>JAVBYB010000105.1 GCA_030824255.1 bacterium | reverse complement strand
GAAACCCTTCTTCCCCGCGCCCGGAGGGCCGCCCTTGGTGCGCTGGTCGGATGTGCCATTCAGCTTCTGCCAGAGAGCCTTGGCGTGTTCGCTCTGGCTGGGATGGTCGTGTCCCGTGGCCTCGGTGTGATCGCCTGCCTTGGCGCCAGCCTTGGACGACGGTTTTGCCGCGCCCTTGGCTTGAGGCGCCGGGCGTGTCTCGGGCGTGTTGCCGGACTTGGTCTTGGCGGGCGAGGGCATCTCTTTCGAGCTCACCGGCGTTTCCCCGCCCTGGGATTTTGCGGTGGCCTTCTCAGGCGCCTTCTTGGGTTCGCTGGGCTTGGCCATGGTCACGCTCCTTTATCGGGGCGTGTAGACCGCCCTTTGACGTAATGTAGGCCGCTCGATCTCAAGGCGCGAGGGGGAGACCCCTTCAGCCTTCATGCGCGACTCAATCCATAGAAGAATATGCTCGAACGTTGGCTTCTCAAGGCCCGGCACCTCGTTGAGCACGGTATGGTCCAGCCCGCCCAGCGTACGTTGCAGCAGGCTTTCCAGCGCACCAAGGTCCATCACCCAGCCGTCAGCATCCGGATGAGCCGAAGCAACGCTGGCGGTCACGACAAAGCTGTGGCCGTGCACCCGCTTGTAGTGCGAGGCGCCGGCCGGGGCGTCGATGTAGTGGCTCGCCTCGAAGCTCGCCGTTGCGCTGATCTCGAACATGGTCGGACTATTGGGTTGCGACTCTAGAGTTCCAGCGTCCACCAGGGGAAGCTGGCCACGGCGGGACCCATTCTTGCCATCCGGCAGGCCACCGTCGCGACGCCGGGGTATACGTCGGGCTTGTTGGTCTGCACAACTGCCCCCAGCACGCCCGGCTGACGCAGGCAGAGGCTCAGGACTTCCCCGCAGAGCGTCTCCTGCAGGTTGAAATGACGGGAGTTTACCAAGGCCAGCACGCCTTCCCGGACAAAATCATAATCCTGCACCCCCTCGATCGTGTCGCCGTTCGGCGGGGGATTGAGCATCAGGGTGACCGAAACCAGAAGCGGCTGGCGGGCGGCCTGCTCGAAGGCGTGGATGCCGATCGAGGCCGAAGTCTCGATCCCGCCGATGCGGATGAGGTAGAAATCCGGAAAGGTCATTCGGGCGCTCCCGTCCGCGTCTCGAACATCACGTCGCGATTGCTGGCGGCGAGGCGCTGGCCATTGTCGACGTGCATGACCTGCGCGGTTAGGGCGGTGTTGTCGAGCAGGAAGCCGGCGGTTGAGACCACATTGGCAAGGTCGATCGGTCGGCCCATCGGATTGCGGCTGGCGACCTCTTCAAACTCGGCCTGCGTCTGGTCGAAAGAGGGCAGCAGCAGCCCCGGCGCGATGGCGTTTACGCGCACCCGCGGGGCAAAGCTGCGGGCCATCATGTCAGTCGCGGCAAGCAGGCCGGCCTTCGACAGTGTGTAGGAGAAGAAGTCCGGGTTCATGTTCCAGAGCTTCTGATCCAGCATGTTGACGATGCAGTTGTCGTGACGCGGATCAGCCTGCGCGAAGAAGCATTCGGACAGAAGCGCGGGCGCACGCAGGTTCACCTTCATCGCAAGCTCGAACACGTCAGGCTTTATTGCGTCGGGCGCGTCGTAGTCGAACACGGATGCTGAGTTGATGAGACCGCTGAGCGGGCCGCCCGCGAGTTCGCGGGCTTGCGCGACAAGGTTACGCGCGGCGCCTGCATCGGAAAGGTCGGCGCTGATCGCCCAGATATTCACGTTCGTTGCGCGCAACGCGTCGCGCAGTGCTTCGGCCTCGGAGGCATTCGTGTTGGCGTGAATGACGATGGAATGACCGGCGGCGGAGAGATGCTGGACAAGCAGTTTCCCGACGCGTTTGGCGCCGCCCGTGATGAGGATGCGTTTGGTGGCCGTGGTCATGCGGTCGTCTTCTGCCTGGCGGAGACGGAAGGCAAGTCAGGACGCCTGATCAGCGAGCGCCGGACGCGGTGTTCTGCATCGACTTGGTCGGCGCCTCCCCCTCGAGCCGCTGGCCCTTGCGCCAGTCCCAGGGCATCACGAATTCGCCCGACCACATGCCCGCCTTGGCATCGCGGGCAGCGAGCTCTGCGGGCACGAATTCGGTGGAATAGGTGCGATAGGCGACGGCGTGGCCGTTGCGGACCAGCCAGTCCTGGATGCTCTGGCCGCGCACCGAGCATTTGCCGAGGACGCGCTGGTAGCGGTCCTTGCCCTCAGAGACGCAGCTAACCGGGTTGCGGTTGATCCAGGCGTCGAGCGCGTTGGCCGCCTCGGAGCCGCAACGAACGAAGACCCCGTTGGCATCCTTGCACTTCTGGCCCGACTCCGGCGCGTCGACGCCGACGAGCCTGATGCGTTCGGAATGAATGTCGAGCGTATCGGCGTCGATAACCGTGGCGGTGCCCTTGAGACCGTCGACCGTAGCAGGCGTTGGGACGGCTTCCGCTTCCGAAGGGCCGGATGGCAGGCTCGGCTCAGACGGCGCCTCGGCGATCACAGAGCCGCCGGCGCCTCCGGGAACCGGAATGCCGAGGTCTTCGCCCCAGACATACCAGGCGGCCGCCATTATGCCGAGAACGGCGCTGACGATGACGGATGTGGAGCCCGAGCGGCTGCGGGAGCGGCGGGGGTACGACT
>JAVBYB010000007.1 GCA_030824255.1 bacterium | reverse complement strand
GGGCGTGAATGACACGTCGAGACCGAGGCCAGTAGACTCGCCGGGGGCCGAGAACGAGATCTCGCCGCCGAACCGGTCGCCTTCCATCGTGCGGATGGGCATCGGCGTCGCAAGGTCGAACGCTTCGAACCGCGAAGCCGCGAGCGGGCTCGCCATGTTGGAAGGGCTGAAATCGTTGCCAACACGCAGCGGCGGCCCGAACTTGGGCGCGGTGGGCTCTTCGATCGTGATGTCCCGTGGGGCATCGCCAGACGCGAAGGACTGGGCGCCGTTGACCGGGCCGATTTCCATCACGATGGCTTCTGAATCTGTCGGGGGTGTCGCGCAACCGAGGCACGACATGACGACAACACTACCTGCTAGGCTCGCAATCATTTTAACTGCCGTCCCAGACCTGAAGGCTCGAAGCCTGATCTCACCGAGTTACCAAAGCGATAACGTACCCAGTGAAAGCGCGTTCCTGCCCGTTTAGGTTTTTCGTCAATCCCGAGAGGAGGCTAACCCAGAAAGCCCCTTCCCACAACCTTTGCGGTTTTGGCGCCACACCGAAAAAAGCCGGTCTTTACTGGGGAAAACAAAATGGCGGCCCGAGGGACCGCCATTTCATATCCGTATCAAACAGAGACTCGCGCCTTACTGGCAGGCGAGGCATTCTTCGTAATCGGTCTGCTCCTTGCCCATCACCAGGGCGACCTTCTCGACCGTCTCCGACCCCGCAAACCCGGCCCGCTGGATCGACTTCGAGCGGCAATAATAGAGCGACTTCAGGCCCTTCTCCCATGCCGTCCAGTGCAGCATGTGCAGGTCCCATTTATTGATGTCAGCCGCGAGGAACAGGTTCAGCGACTGGCCCTGGCAGATATAGGGCGTCCGGTCCGCCGCCAGTTCGATCACCCAGCGCTGGTCAATCTCGAAAGCGGTGCGGAAGACGATCTTCTCCTGCTCGTTCAGGCAGTCGAGGTGCTGAACCGAACCTTCGTTCTCCAGGATCGTCGCCCAGATGGCCGGGGTGTTGTTGCCGGTCTTTTCCAGAACCGCCTCGAGGAAGGGGTTCTTGACCGAGAACGACCCCGACAGGGTCTTGTGGGTGTAGATGTTGGCCGGGATCGGCTCGATGCCAGCCGAGGTTCCGCCGCAGATGATCGAGATCGACGCCGTCGGCGCGATCGCGAGCTTGTGGGAGAAGCGGGCCATCACGCCGCAATCCGCCGCATCCGGGCAGGCGCCGCGCTCTTTCGCAAGTTTCACCGAAGCCGCATCCGCGCCGCGGCGCAGGTGCTTGAACATCACATTGTTCCAGGCCTTCGCCGTGGCCGATTCCATCGCGACATTCTGCGACTGCAGGAAGGAGTGGAAGCCCATCAGGCCAAGGCCGACCGAGCGCTCACGCTTCGCGGAGTAGACCGCGCGGGCCATTTCCGGCGGCGCGCGCTTGATGAAGTCTTCCAGCACGTTGTCGAGGAAGCGGAACACGTCTTCGAGGAACATCTCCTCGCTCTTCCACTCCAGGAACTTCTCGGCATTGACCGAGGAGAGGCAGCAGACCGCCGTGCGGTCGACGCCGAGGTGGTCGAGGCCCGTGTGCAGCATGATTTCCGAGCACAGGTTCGACTGGCGAACCTTGAAACCCAGCTGTTTCTGGTGCGCCGGCATCGCGTTGTTCACCGTGTCCGTGAACAACAGGTAGGGCTCGCCCGTCGCCATGCGCAGTTCGAGGATCTTCTGCCACAGCTTGCGGGCGGAGATCTCTTTCATCACTTCGTTCGTCTTCGGCGACTTGAGCTGGAACGGCGCGTCCTGGCGGACGGCTTCCATGAACTCGTCGGTGATGTTGATGCCGTGGTGCAGGTTCAGCGACTTGCGGTTGAAGTCGCCTGCGGCTTTGCGGATTTCGAGGAACTCTTCGATCTCGGGGTGGAAGATGTCGAGATAGCAGGCGGCCGAGCCACGGCGCAGCGAGCCCTGGCTGATCGCCAGCGTCAGCGAGTCCATCACGCGGATGAAGGGGATGATCCCCGAGGTCTGCCCGTTCTGGCCGACCTTTTCACCGATGGAACGAACTTCGCCCCAGTAGGTGCCGATGCCGCCACCGTTCGAGGCGAGCCAGACGTTCTCGTTCCAGGTCTCGACAATGCCATCGAGAGAATCGGACACACCGTTCAGGAAGCAGGAGATCGGCAGGCCGCGATCCGCCCCGCCATTCGACAGCACGGGCGTCGCCGGCATGAACCAGAGCTTGGAAATGTAGTCGTAAATCCGTTGCGCGTGCGCGGCATCATCCGAATAAGCCAGCGCGACTCGGGCGAACATCTGCTGGTACGTCTCGCCGGGAAGCACATAGCGGTCGTCGAGTGTCTTCTTGCCGAAATCGGTCAACAGGGCGTCCCGCGAGTCATCGACCCGGACCCCGGAAACGACCCGAAGGTCGGCCTGCGCCATGGGCTTCCCACGGCGAGCTGCGGACTTTTCTTTGGTGATTACGGCTTCTGCGGACATCGAAAACTCTCGTTAGAGGCCAAAATTCGTTAATTCCGGCCAGAACCGGCGAAACCCAATGGATTGGTGTCCCGCGCCAGCCCCGACGCTAGATATAGTGTCGCCCACTCCCTAATGGACCGTCAACACGCCTGAGACGGGAATCTT
>JAVBYB010000384.1 GCA_030824255.1 bacterium | reverse complement strand
AGGGCTTTTTCCTACCAACTGAACATTTTTCCTAACCGGGCGTTTACAGACTCAAGGCCACCTGAGCATATGCCCGGTCGGAACTCCGTGGGTTGGGGACAGGAGATCACGATGACCCTGAACATCAAAACTGACAACGCGCTGCTTTATCGGATGAAGCAGGCCGCAGGTAAGCCGTTGAACACGAACGAGGTTCGCGCGCAGCGCGTCTCGTTCATCATGGGCAGCATGCCGGAAGACGCTCACGTCACGAAGGCGGACGTTGAGAAGGTGCTCGACCAGATGGAAGGCACGAAGCCGGCTGCATGATACTTTTCGATTCGTGTGGGGGGCACGAAGGACATCCAGCATACCAGCAGCTGGCGGTTGCCAACCTTAACAGACAATACGACTTCCTGCGATCGGTCATCCTAGCGGCTGTCGATATCGGCAGCCCGTGCCTGTCGCAGCCAGTCATCAAGGCGCTTAATTTTCACGCGATAACCTGTCTGCACTCGCACGCAGGCGAGTATCGACCATGCGGCGTGACAGTCGGCACCGGGCCGACGCAGTTTGTGCCGGCCCCGCACGAACAAGTCCCAGCCCTGATGGGACAGCTGGAACAGGTCATTCACCAGTATTGGCCGGACGCCGACCCGGTCGCGCTTGCGACTTTCGTGCTCTGGCAGTTGAACCACATCCACCCCTTCGTAAATGGAAACGGGCGGACCGCACGCGTTGCGGCCTACTACATCCTTTGCGTGAAAGCGGGAGGCTGGCTGCCAGGTCAGCAGATACTGCCCGAGCTAATCAGGGCGAACCGGCCGGAATACGTTGCCGCGCTGAAGGCCGCCGACAGTGCTGCCGCAAGTGGACAGTTCGACCTGAAGGCGCTGCACACGCTGCTGACACGCCTGCTCAACGAGCAGCTGGCGAGCGCATAACCCCGCATCGCTTGCAGCTGCATCGATCGCCATCACGCGCGTTCCAGCAGCTTCTCGACATCGGATTTGATATCGCCGAGCACCGCATTCATGCCGCGCAGCTCGCCGCGCACTTCGGCGAAGGACGTGCGGCCGTCGGCGAGCTGTGATTGCACGCCCCTCAACTCCGCCTGCGCCTCGATCTTCCACACTTCGAGCACGCGGATCTTCTCGCGGTCGGAGCCCATCCGGAATGTCGCTGCGCCCGTCGCGCACAACACGCCGAAGAGAAACCCGAGTATCGCGACCACGAGCGGCCAATCCGTCATTGAAAACTCCCAGCATATCCCAATACGCAAAAAGCGGCCGGCGGATTGCTCCGCCGGCCGCGCCCGTCCCCGTGGTTACGAGATCAGTTTGCCCGCCTGCGCGAGGGCGGCCGCGATGAGGCGATCGAACTTGGCGCGCAGGGTGGCGCGGCGCGCCTGGAAGAGGTCGAGCGGCACGTCGGGCTCATCGCGATAGCCGGGGAACGGGCCGCCGGCGACGGGCTTCGGCACGAGCGAGACGACGAGGCGGGCGGCGCCGATCACGGCGGCCGCATCCTTGTCGCCCTTCGCGTTGGCCGCGATGGCCCAGCTGATGATTTCGCCGTCGAGGTTCTCATAGATCGCCAGCAGCGTGGAGCGTTCGCACTGGCGGCCCGCATTCGCATCGGTGACGAGGCTGCCGTCAACCGTGGTGCACGCCTCCGCGCCGTCGAAATATGCGCCCGCCAGGCGCTGCACGATGGGGCCGTGCTCGGCGATGTCGTCGGCCACGTTGTTCGAGATGATTCCGGTGGCGAGCAGCGTGGTGACTTCATCGAGCACGGGCTCGATCCTGTCGGCCGCCGCCAGCACGGCCCATCGCGGCGAGACGGAGGGTTCGGAAGATCCGCCGCCGAGCGAGTTCAGCGTGCCGCAGGCGGCGAGCGAGACGATGATAAGGCCGAGCGCGAGCGCCCGGACTGCGTGAAGCAGCTTCATGCGATGTCCTTTCGGGTTGAAGAAAAAACGCGGCCCGGCGACACGCCGGAGCCGCGAGGTTCGGCGCATCACGCCGAGGGTGATGCTCGGGATGCGCCGGCGCCCGCCGGGAGGAGATGGCGGGCGGACTCTACAAATTTACTCGAGGATGCCGTGTTCGAGCGGCGAACCGGCCGCGCCGCGCTGTGTCAGCACCTGCCCACGCAGGCGCGGGTCGAAGCTGATATGCACGCAGCGATTGTGCTCGTAGATGAGCTGGTCGAACGGCAGCCGCCCGGCGAGCGCGCGGGCCGTTTCGGCGAGGCCCATGCCCGCGACGATGAAATCCGCCGCATAGCCGAGCGCATGGGCGGAGGTCGGCGTGCCGCCCACGGCGCGGTTCACGGCCGGGGCGCGATACCCGGACGTGATGCGGACCGGCTTGCCGATGATGTGGCGCACCATCTCCATGCCGAGCGCCGTGAGGCGGAGGTTGGAGAGGTGTTCCGCCCCCGGCTCGTTCGACAGCGCGAGCCGCACGGCCGCTTCCGACCGCGTGAACTCCGTCAGCGTGAAGTTCGGCGTCATGGCAGGCGCACGCCCGTCTTCGCGAGCACGAGCCCCTTGCCGACGATGCCCGCCAGGCGCACCGCGCCCGCGAGATCGACGTCGCGGCCGAAGAACTTGCCATCACCGAGGCGGAAGCGCGCCGTGGTGCGCTCCGCCAGCACGCGCTCTTCGATGGCGATGG
>JAVBYB010000008.1 GCA_030824255.1 bacterium | reverse complement strand
GCGAGGCCGTGCGTGTCGCGGAAGATCCGCACCGACGTCGCGCCCATGCGCATGATGATATCGCCCTTCGCCGGGGCGAGGTGTTTCAGCGCGGCGAGCACCTTCTCTTCCGAGGCCGCATCATCCACCAGCGCGGCGATCTGCCGGAACAGCGGCAGCTCCGGCGCCATGTCCATCGCGTGGAGGTAGACGTCGCGCAGCGTTTCGGCGTCGGCGCGATCGTGCGGCTTCATCTTCCGCACCTTGAGCAGGTACGCGATGGCCTTCGGCTCGAACCCCTCGCTCCTCGCACGCGCGACGATCAGCCCACGCGCCACCCCCAGCTCGGCTTTCTGCGCGTCGATGCGCTCCAGCTCATCGACATAGCCGCGCAGCTTCTCCGCATTCGGCGTGTTCTGCCCGATCTGCCCAGTCATCACTCAGCATCCTCCGCTTGGAGCGCGGCCAACCGCGCCTCTCGTTCCGATTTCAGCAACGCGAGGAACCAGTCGCAGGCGTCATCGGGCGAGCCGAGCGACCCCGTCGCCTCGCGTCGATGGACCATCGACGCGAGCTGGTTCATCTTTATCGGGCGCGCACCCCAGGCGATGGCCGAGTCGCGCTTGGCCATCGCGATGTCGAAGTGCTCGCCCGCCTTCCCGGCTTTCTGCAGCCACTTCCGGGGCACGCCGATCGCATCCGCGCAGGCGAACAGTTCCTCGCGCGTGTCCGCGATGAGATGGGACATCTTCATCCGCCCGAACCGCCCCATCGGGATGGTGTACATATCATCCACGTAGACGGTCATGCGGCCTCCGTGCGAAGCGCGCTGCCGTTCATCCAGCGGCCTTCCTGCACGAGGCGGAAGGCGCGCACGAAGGCGAAGTCGGTGATGCGGACGGAGACGTCGGCAAAGCCGAGCGGCGCGAGCGTGTCTTTCAGGCGCGCCGTCGCCGCCAGGCCGATGCCGTCCGGCCGCGCGGCGTCACGCTGCAGCCCGAACACTTCGGCGGCGATGAAGCTGGCGGCGAGCTGCGAGACGGTATCCTCGGCGTGATGCAGCCCGCGATACAGCAGCTCCACATCGGCGATGGCATAGCCGAGCGTGGCGCCCACGATGAGCGTGTGCCCATCCGCCGACGACAGCGTCTGCGTCGGGATGAGGCAGCACCGCATCCTCACCGATTGCTTGTGCACCTCATCGAGGATCGGCACGCGCAGGTGAAGGCCGGGCGGCAGGCGGCGCACATGCTTCCCCGCCCGCACGCGGATGGCTTGCTCCCACGGCTGCACCATGATCCAGAAGATCACATGCCCGAAAAGCTGCTGGATGGCGGAGAGGATGCCGTTCACGGCGCTTCTCCCGCGAAGAATTCGGCGCGGAGGAACTCGCACACATGGCAGCCGAAGAAGCGGTTCGCCTGCACACACCACTTCCGAGCGGTGGTCTCGGCGATGTCTGCGGATACAAAGCGGGCCGGGCCGCGCGCGATCCCCGGCTCCAACACCTCCCAGCCATCGACGAGGCCCGGGGCATTCTCGATGATGTCCGCAGGGGTAAACCGGTAGACCACCCGCCAATGCCCCGGCGGGATGCGCGACAGCTCCGGCTCCGCAGCTTTCGGCTTCAGCGCGAGATTGAATTCATCATCGGTGAGGCGCAGCGTCATGCGAACCGCCTCGACGTCTTCACTTGCCCCAGCGCGTTGGCGTGCGCGCCGATCGGCCCCTTGCCCATCGGCATCACGCGCGGCTTGTGCTTCTCGCAGTACGGCCCCGGCACGATGCCCAGCTCGCCCGGCCGGCGGTTCACCATCACGCCGCACGGAGCCTCGGCTTCCATCGGATGATAGAATGGGCACGGCGTTTCCAGCGGCGGCGGGGCCTTCACGCGGGGCGCTTCCACCGTGTGAAGATTCTTCCCCGCTTCGGCCACCTGGAACTCGCCCGCGCGCGAGCGTTGACGCTTCGGCGCGACGGGCACGGTCGCCGAATACTTTTGCGCCGGGTAGAAGTGGCGCGGCGTAAGGCCGAGCGCGTGCGCCTGTTTCGAGATCGTCGCCTCGGAGCGTTCGCCCCCCATCGCCTGCTTGATCGCGATCAGCTTGAGGTGCGGTTCCTGTTCCCACAGCTTGCGCAGCTGCGCGTTGCGTTCGGGCGTCCAGTAATAGTTCGGCCCGACGACGCGCACGCCGAGCAGCTTCAGCCGCGCCACGATCGTCTTCGTGGTGAGCATGTTGCCGAACTCCGACATCGCGATCGCCATCGCCTCGATGTCGGTTCCCGCGTGGGCGAGCCGCGTCAGCTTTTCATCGCGCGCGTGCGTCCAGAATGGCAGCCTCGGCATGTCACTCCCCTCCCATCTTGAATTCGCGCATCGTGGATTCACCCCGGCACATCGGGCGGCCCGCGCCATCGAGGCGGGGCGTGACGCCGCCGAGGCGATGCACGAGGTACGTGCAGCCCGTGGCCGGATCGGTGAAGTCGACGAGATCGGGCGACGCGCCCTCGACGATGATGTTCACGCGGTCTTCCGCCACCACCGGCGGCGGCGGCGCGGCGTTCGCGGCGACATAGAACGCGCCACCCACCAGCCCGACAGCGACGCCGATGGCGGCGGCGAGTATCCATCCATCCCCCGTCGCCATCACCGCACCCCGCCACGCACATCGACGGAGACGG
>JAVBYB010000059.1 GCA_030824255.1 bacterium | reverse complement strand
ACGGCGCGTTCGTGCTTGACCCCGACGGCAACAATATCGAGGCCTGCGCGCGCGGCGCGGCGGCGAAATAATCTTCCGTATCGACACCGCAAATTCCGGCCGATTGCCTGACGCGTGGGCTGCACGTATAACGGCGCATCGTCCCAACGGGCCCATGCGCCCTGAGCTGAAAGGAGACGTCCGATGACTCTGACATCCGTTCGTTTCCCCATTTCAGTTTCAGGATCACATGAACATTCTTCACTGGCTGGCGCGCTGCGCAGCCCGATTACGCTGGCGTAGCGCCCGCAGATTTTCTGACCACGGCTCTGACCACGACCGGCGGCTGGCCGCCCGGAGCCTTCGCACGCGTCTTCCCGAGCGCCTGCGCCGCGATATCGGGCTGGACGACGGATAGCCGTCCCTCACCTTGTGTCACTTGCCTTCCCGGCGCCTTCGGGCGATTGGGAAGGCATGCTTAAGGTTCGTGTCATCCCCTGTCTGGACGTAAAGGACGGGCGCACCGTGAAGGGCGTCAACTTCGTCGACCTGCGCGATGCGGGCGATCCGGTTGCGCTGGCCCGCGCCTATGACGCGCAGGGGGCGGACGAGCTCTGCTTTCTCGACATCACGGCGAGCCATGAGAAGCGCGGCACGATGATCGACGTTGTCGAGCGGACGGCGGATGCGTGCTTCATGCCGCTGACCGTCGGCGGCGGCGTGCGGACGCCGGAGGATATGGTGACCATGCTGAAGGCGGGCGCGGACAAGGTGGCGATCAATACCGCCGCCGTCCTGGAACCGGAAATCCTGACGGCGTGCGCGCGCAAGGTGGGCGCGCAGGCTGTCGTGATGGCGCTGGACGTGAAGCGCGTCGAAGGTGGTTGGGCTGTGCACACGCATGGCGGCCGCAACAATACGGGCAAGGACGCGGTAGCTTTTGCCAGGCGCGCGGCCGAGCTGGGCGCAGGCGAAATCCTGCTGACGTCGATGGACCGCGATGGCGCGAAGACGGGCTATGACATCGAGCTTCTGCGCGCGATCCGCGCCGTGGTGAATGTGCCGATCATTGCATCAGGCGGCGCGGGCAATGTGCAGCACATGGCGGAAGCCGTGACGCTTGGCGGCGCGGATGCGGTTCTGGCGGCGTCGATCTTCCACTTTGGCGAGGCGACGGTGGCGGATGCAAAGCGCGCAATCGCGGCGGCGGGCGCGCCCGTGCGCATGATCGAGACGGCATGACGGAGCGTGTGATGCAGCACAATCCACTTGGACCTGCTGGCTATCTCGGCGAGGTTCTGAACGAACTTGCCAAGACGGTCGATGCACGCGTGGGCGATGATCCGTCGACATCCTGGACGGCGAAGCTCCTGATGGGCGGACCCGCCCTCACGGCAAAAAAGCTGGGCGAGGAAGGCGTGGAAGCAGCGCTGGCTGTTGCCTCACAGAGCGATGCCGAGGTCGCCAAGGAAGCGGCGGACGTTCTCTATCACCTGCTGGTGGCGCTGCGGTCGCGCGGCGTGCCGCTGGATGCGGTGGCGAAGGTGCTGGCGGACCGGCAGGGCATTTCGGGGATTGCCGAGAAGGCGTCTCGGGACTGAGCTGCATTGACTGATCTGCCTTTCTGGGAGTGGGACGATGAGCGGAAGCAGCATTGAGCGCATTGCCGAGCTGGACACGTATTCGCGCGAGCTGGCGCATCTTGCGCCCGACGCCATCAAGGCGTTCGGGACGCTGAGCCGCGAAGCGCAGAAATCCGGGGCGCTGGATCACAAGGTGAAGGAGCTGATCGCGCTGGCGATCGGCGTCACGTCGCGGTGCGATGGCTGCATCGCCTATCATGCGCGCAACTCGTTGCGCGCCGGGGCCACGCGGCAGGAGATTGCCGAGACGCTGGCGGTTGCGGTGCAGATGGGCGGCGGGCCTGCGATGGTGCACGCGGCGGATGCGCTGAAGGCGTATGACGAGTTTGTAGCCGCTGCCGCCGCCAAGGCGCAGGCGACGGAGGCGTGATCGTTCGTCCCGCCGTGCAGGCGGACGCCGCCGCGATGGCGGAGCTTATCAATGCGATCATCGTGATCGGCGGCACGACAGCTTACGAAGCGCCGTTCGATGCCGTGTCGATGGAGGCGAGCTATATCGCCCTACCCGAGCTGGTGTCGTGCTTCGTGGCGGAGGACGCCGGCGGGGTCGTTGGCTTTCAGGGTTTGATGCGGTCGTTCGATCCGGACGATCCGCTGCCCGAGGGCTGGGCGACGATCGGCACGTTTGCGAGCGTTGGGATCACGCAGCGCGGCATCGGATCGGCGTTGTTTGCGCGGACGGTTGAGACTGCGCGGATGGCCGGGATTGCGGTGATCGACGCCACCATTCGCGCGGACAATATTGGCGGGCTGACTTTCTATCAGCGGCTGGGCTTTGTCGATTACGACCGGCTGAGCGCCGTGCCGCTGAGGGATGGGACGCCGGTGGATCGCGTGCGCAAGCGGTTCGACGTCCAAACCTGAAAACGCCAAAAGCTCCACGACGCCGGAGCATCTGGAGGTTCGCTGTAGCTCTGGCCCCACATGGAGGGCCGGGGACGCGGGAGGCCCCGCGTGGTTGGCGTCGTTCAAGAAGGTTCGCGGCTCCCGCGTCCCCGTGCAGACATTTTCCGCCGGCTTCGAGCAATGGCGTCGTTTCA
>JAVBYB010000009.1 GCA_030824255.1 bacterium | reverse complement strand
CGACAATCGGAAGACCCGGACGGCCGCGCCCTCATCTTTGAATGGGGCGTGCGGCCGCCGGTTGAGGCTTTGGTGATGGAGGATGTGATGGTGAAGCCGAAGGCGAATGGGCTGCTGTTCGAGACGTGGATGGCGGACAATGTGGTGCGGGAGGCGGGGGCGCGAACCGCGTTCGCCGATCTCTTCCGCGATTATCAATCCTACATGTCGGGCGCGGGGATGGGGCGGCAAGGCTTCGTCGCGCGGTTGAACGAGATGCGCATCGGGGAGGTGAAGGAAAAGGGCGTGCGCTGGCGGCTTGGGCTGCGGCTGAAGGGGGAGTCCGAGGCATCCCGCGCGACGGCGACGTTCCACACCTCCCCTGCGCCGGGCGATGCGCCGCAGCCGGTGATGGCGATGCCCTTCGCCGCGCCGACGGTGGATCTTCCGGACGATGACGGGATCTACCGCATCGCGCCGTACACGGGCGGGCCGGCGGTGCGGTGTGTGATCCTTGAGGCGGAGAGCGATGATGATCTCGCCTCGGCGCTGGTGGCGCGGGAGCTGCACCGGGCGCGGGTGCGCCAGCGCGCGCCGAAGGTGGCGGGGGGCGAGGGCTTCAGCAATGAACGCGACGATCACTATGCGGGCGATCTCGCGCTCGCGGCGTCGGCCTTTGCGTTCGCGGCCGGGCAGCCGGAGGATTATCGCGCCTTCCTCGAAATGAACGGCAAGCCGGTGCGCACCGCGCAATTCGGGTGGCACGTGCTGGAGATCGTGCGCCGGTTGTGGCCGTGGGATGTGACGTGGTGGAAGCCGAAATCGCCGCGCGCGGATCTCGAACGCGCGGGCGCGCTCGTCATCGCGGGCATCGAGAAGATCGACCGGGCGGAGGCCCGCGCACGCCTCTCCGCCGAAGAGCGCCGCCTGGCGACGGGGGTGTGAGATGAGGACCAATTTTCCACAACTGATGATCGACCTCGAAACTCTTTCGTCTGAGCCGAACGCGCCGATCATCCAGATCGGGGCCGTGCCGTTCGATATCCGGACGGGTGAGGTCGGTCCGGCGTGGCAGCTGAATGTGAGGCCGGACTTCGCGGTCACGCCGCCATCCCTCGACACGATATGCTGGTGGCTACGGCAGGACGAGGCCGCGCGGATGTCGGTCGCCCAGGCGGAGCATGGGTTCGCTCCCGCTGACGCCTGCATGGCGTTCGAGGATTTCACCACGATGTCCTGCGTGGAGAAACTCGAACTGTGGGCGATGCCTCCCGAGTTCGACTGCGTGATCCTCGCGAACCTCTTCCGCTCGGTCGGACGCAAGCCACCGTGGCGCTACAACATGACGCGAGACCTCCGCACGTTGGAGGCTCTTGCGGGTTGCAGCCGCGCTGATCGTGAGGCGGCGCTGGTTCCTCACGATGCGGGATCTGACGCGGATGCCCAGGCGCGCACGGCCATCAAGTATTGGGCCCGCGTCTTCGCCGCGCCGAAAGAGGGGGTGTGAGATGGGAACGCAACAGAAAGCGGTTCGGCTTTCCGATCTCAAGCCGGGTGATCGCATCGAGATCGACGACGGGTTCACCTGCGCGGACGCGGGGACCGTAGACGTGTGCGCCGACACGAACGGGGAACTCTACTTCGCTTGCGAAGACGGCCGCCACTATCTCGAAGGGCAGCTGGATTTCGACGGCAGCGACGTGCTCGTCGGCATTGTCGGCCACACGCCGAAAGCGGGGGTGTGAGATGGGAACGCTCGCGCGCATTGGACGGGTGGCGGGGATGGTGGTGCTCGGCGCAATCGGGCTGGCGCTGGGGATGGCGGCGCTTGCGGTCGTCATGATGGCGGCCGCCATCGTCGCGGGCGGGGCCATCGTGGCGCTCGGGCTCGCGTGGCTCGTCGACACGGGGCTGATGGAGAAGGCCTCCAGCGCCAGCGAAGAGGTCGAGCCATGACGTTGCTGCCGAAGTTTGCGATCTCGGTGCGCCAGCCGTGGGCGTGGGCGATCATTCATGGCGGGAAGGATGTCGAGAACCGGACGCTGTGGGCGCCGTGGCAGCCGCTTGTCGGGCAGCGCGTGGCGATCCATGCGTCGAAGGGGATGACGCGCGAGGAATATCTCGACGCGGCTGCGTTCTGCGATGAACGCGGCATCCAGGCGCCCGCGCCGGCCGACCTCGTGCGCGGGGCCATCATCGGCTCGGTGAAGGTGACCGGCCTCAGCGGCGCGCTGGAATCGCCGTGGTTCTTCGGCCCGGTGGGGCTCGCGCTGTCTCAGCCGGTGGCTTGCTCGGCCGTGCCATGCGCTGGGGCGCTCGGCGTGTTCGACTGGCTGAAGCGGTCGAGCGGGGAGGCGGAGACGCCGAGGCCGTGGATGCTGAAGCCGCAGCCGCGCGTGACGAGCCTGCGCTGGCTGGTGCGCACGCTGGGGCCGGTGAACGTCGCGCCGATGATGCGCTACGGCCTCGATGTGGGGCATCTCATCGATTGGGTGGACCGCAAGCGCGAGCTTTCGGGCCACATGGTGGAGGAGGTGCATGCCGCCTGCGAGCGGCTGCATTCCTCCACGCCGGGCGAGGTGAGGCGATGAGCGGGAAGCCGCCGCCGACGAAAGCGCTCTCCACCAAGTCGCTGTTTCGGGCGATGTCGGGGAAGGGGAAGCGCGCGCCGGGCGGGTTGCTGCC
>JAVBYB010000233.1 GCA_030824255.1 bacterium | reverse complement strand
CGGCCGACATTGTGCGTGCGAAACTGGATGCGGGCGGCAACCTGCCGCGCATTCCGCCTCGCTCGGCAATGGCGGGCGTTGAGGCCGATACGGGCTTCGTGAAGGCGCGCCTGGAAGTGCGTTGGGCCGACGACCAGGACAAGATCGCCGATTTCGAGCTGCCGACAGACGGCTGGACGGCGGTGGACCTGCGCACGACTTGGCGCCTGTCTCCCGAAGTGGACCTGATTGTGGAAGGACTGAACCTGACAGACGACGAGATCCGCCATCACGCCTCGCCGCTGAAGGACCAGGCGCCGATGGCGGGACGCGGCTTCCGGATCGGGTTGAAGGCGGGGTTCTGAAGTTCGAACATTAAACGCGTCCCGAGGGACAGTGGGTGTCGTTCGAAAAAGAAAGCCCGGCCTTCTGGCCGGGCTTTTTGTTGGCGTCGTCCAGAACAGTCAGGCCGTCGGGCAGATGATGTCCTGGCGAATGGCAAGATTGGGCGGGGCGGTGTTTGTTTCCTTGTCGCGAACGTCGATCTCACAGCGGCCATCGCGATATTCGTTCTGGACGATGGTGTAGGTGCGGCCGGTCTGCGGCGTGAAGACTGCGACGGAGCGGCAGTCGATGTCGCTGGACGCTACGGCCGAACCGAAAAGCGTGCTGCCGATAAGGCTGGCGCCTTCCGTGCGGGCGACAATGCTGATGGGCATGCCGCTCTTGAAATGAACGGTGCGGGTTTGCGCGTCGCGCGTTCGAGATTTGAATTTCACGATACGTTCGGCCGGTCCGCATGCCGTGCCGGCGTGGACCGACAGGAATTCAACCGAACGGGCGACGCCGTAATCACGATCGTCGCCGTGATGCATGTAGCTGCCGGCGAGCGTCGGCTGCATGCGGTTTGGCGTGCCTGCAATGAAGTCGCCGTCCAGGAATTCAACCTTGGCGACGGCGCCGCTGAAGTGTTCGACGGGAGGAGCGGCGGCACAGGAGGCAAGGCTTGCAAGGCTTGCAAGGCCAGCTGCGAGGCGGATAGTGATCATGTGCAGTTCCCCAACTACAGCGCGTATCCCAACGAAGCGCGCTGTTTGGGAAGTTAGTGCAGACCGGGCAGGCGCCAAAGCGTGAAACCGTCGAGTGCCGTTCGATTGTACGTGAAACGGAATGAGGACCGCCGTCGATACAGGGGGTTACCCTTGACTTGAGGCGGGGACGACGTCGAGCATCGCGCAAGCGGCGCATCAGGACTGTGCGGGCTGAGGGGGGGGCATATGCGCCGGTCTGCCGTTGTCATGGCCTTGATCGCTGTCGCTTCCCTGCTTGCGGGATGCGGAGAGCCGGAGGTCGTGGCGCCTGCGATCGTGGCAGCGGAGGCCAGTGCGCCGCCCGAGCCTGTGAGATTGCCTATCGGGGAGGTCACGCGGGAAGATACCCCAGCGTTGATGGACGCCGCCTACCCGGACGGGATACCGGCGGGCGTGGAAGAGCTTGGCATCTTTGTTCTGGGCGAGCGCGCTGGCCTGCTGACCGGCAGCGACGCAGCGGACGCGTGCGCGGATTGCGCGGGAAGTCTCTCGCTGTTCTACATTGCGAGGACGGACATGGGGTTTCTGATGCAGCGCGCCTATGCGGACTTCCGCACGTCCGGGCGAGGCGGAAAGTTCAATCGCGACGCCAGGGTCGTTCGCCTCGGCGGTGTCGATGGCGGGCCGGCGTATGCGGGCTTTGTTGATACCACCGATGTTGTGGCTGCGGATTGTTCTGCAAGCAAAGTCACTGTCGGCATCTTCACGGAGGCGGGCCCGCGTATCGCGCTGGAGGCGCCGTTCGGCAAACGGGCGCGCGACGGCGTGGTGGAAGCGCGGGTTATTGCGAGCGCGCCCTATCAGGCGGACTTCGCGATCGAGTACCTGTCCGGCGGAAACGACTTCGTGGCGCCCTATCTCTTCGTCAATCAGACGCTGCTGCGGTCATTCCCGGTGCCCGCGTGGACACAGGCCGGGTGCTGAAAATGAAAAGGCCCGGCTTTGGGCCGGGCCTGTCCAAGTAGTTGAAAGCTGAGGCTCTAGCCGAGGCGGCGGATCAGCGACTCGTGCTGGTTCCACAGGGCCTTGGGAAGACGGTCGCCGAACTTCTCGAAGAATTCGGGAATCTTCGACGCCTCGTCGCGCCAGATTTCGTGGTCGACTGAGAGGAGCGTGTCCATCTGCTCGTCGGTCATCGAGAGGCCAGAGATATCCAGCGAGGATTTCGCCGGCACGCGGCCGATGGCGGTGTCAACGGCTTCAGCCTTGCCTTCGGTGCGCTCGAAGATCCATTTGAGCACGCGGCTGTTCTCGCCAAAGCCCGGCCAGATGAACTTGCCGTTGCGGTCCTTGCGGAACCAGTTGACGAAGAAGATCTTCGGCAGCTTCGCGCCAGACTTCTGGCCCATCTTCAGCCAGTGGCCAAAATAGTCGGCCATGTTGTAGCCGCAGAAGGGCAGCATCGCGAACGGGTCGCGGCGGAGTTCGCCGACCTTGTTCTCGGCGGCGGCGGTGCCTTCGGAAGCGACCGTGGAGCCCATGAACACGCCGTGCTCCCAATCGAAGGACTCGGTCACCAGCGGGACAGCCGATGCGCGACGGCCGCCGAACAGGATGGCGGAGATCGGAACGCCCTTCGGGTCCTGCCATTAGGC
>JAVBYB010000225.1 GCA_030824255.1 bacterium | reverse complement strand
TCGCCCGCGCCGGCCAGCAGCTCGCCCACGCGCGCGGCGGCCGCTTCCCCCATCGCCTTCTCGGCCGGGCAAAGCCCCCGCACCGTCTCGGGCGTGTCCACGCCATGCAGCCGGTAATCGACGTTGCGCCGGTTGTCGTGAAGCGTGTCGCCATCCACCACGGTGACGGACCCGAGCGCGGCCTGCAGCATGAAAAGCAGAGAAATCACGCCAACCTCCGGTTGTGGAACTGCCTTAACTCATTCTGAGGGCAAGGAAAATGGGCTATGCTACAAAGCTGAACGGTATCCCCGCCGCCCGGTCCCCCACCCGCAAATGCCAACTTTGACTTCTGAAAGTGCGAATCAGCACACAAATGGCTGTATAATCGTCCACAGGATCGGTCGGGTGGCCGCTGGCGCGGGTAGCGTCGGGCGGCTAGCGCCGATGATTGGGCAGAAGCCAGAGTAGCGATGCGTTTCCCGGAGGAATTTCTCGACGAGCTGAAGTCGCGGGTGCGGCTCTCGGACGTTGTCGGGAAAAAGGTCCAGCTCAAGAAGCGCGGCAAGGACTGGGTGGGGCTGTCGCCGTTCTCATCGGAGAAGACGCCCAGCTTTTACGTCCATGACGATCGCGGCTTCTACAAATGCTTTTCCACACAGAAGTCGGGCGACGCCATCACGTTTCTCATGGAGACGGAGCGGCTGACGTTTGCCGAAAGCGTCGAGAAGCTGGCGCGGGATTATGGGCTAGAACTGCCCAAACAGTCGGCGGCGGAACAGCAGCAATACAAGCGGCGGACGACGCTGATCGAGTGGGTGGAGAAGGCGTGCGCCTTCTTCGAGGACCAGCTGCGCAGGCCCGGCGGCGCTGCGGCGCGGGAATATCTGGAGCGGCGCGGTTTCGGGCCGGAAGCGTGGAAGCGCCATCGCATCGGCTTTTCCCCTGATGGCTGGCGCGCGCTGTCGGATCACCTGACAAGCCAGGGCGCGAGCCTTGAGGAACTGATCGAGGCAGGCCTTCTGGTGCAGCCGGAAGATGGCGCGGACGGCAAGGCGCGCGCGCCGTGGGACCGTTTCCGCAACCGCGTGATCTTCCCGATCACCGACACGGGCAATCGCGTGATCGCCTTCGGCGCGCGGACGCTGGAGCCCGATGGCAAGCCGAAATACCTGAACTCGTCGGACTCGCCGCTCTTCCACAAGGGTAAGACGCTCTACCGATACATGGCGGCGCGCGAGGAGATGGCGAAGATCAAGGAAGGCCCGCTGTCGCAGGGCCTGCTGGTCACCGAGGGCTATGTCGACGCGATCGCGCTAGCTGAGGCGGGCATCGGCACGGCGGTGGCGCCGCTGGGCACCGCGCTGACCGAGGAGCAGCTGGAGCTGCTGTGGCGGGCGGGGCCGGAGCCCATCCTGTGCTTCGATGGCGATGCGGCGGGTATCCGTGCGGCCTGGCGCGCGTGCGACCGGGCCCTGCCGATGCTGGAGCCCGGCAAGACGCTGTACTTCGTGCTGCTGCCGGACGGTATGGACCCGGACGACGTGGTGCGGGTGCGCGGCGCGGCGGCCATGCGGGACATGCTGGCTGGCGCGCGGCCGCTGGTGGACCTGCTGTGGAACCGGGAACTCGAGGCGGAACCGCTGGATACGCCCGAGCGCCGGGCTGGATTTGAGGCGCGGCTTATGAGCGCAGCGGGCCAGATCAAGCACGAGGGCGTGAAGAAGGCCTACCAGCAGGAGCTGCGGGATCGGCTCTACTGGCACGCACGTGAAAGGCGATCCCCGCCGGGCAAGCCGGGCGAAGCGCCGGCCCGAACCACCGGGATGACCGGAAAGCGGGGGGTATCGCCGGGTCCTACGGGTCTGGCGGGGCTCCGGCTGGTTGTCCGGGCGCTGGAGAGCCCCCAGATCATGGAACAGGGCCGGGAAGTGCTGTTCCGGGCGGTATTCGACGACCCGGACGTTTCTGCTATCCGAGACGCATCGTTTTACGTCTACGACAACACCGAAATGCTTGACCGGCATAGGGTTGCAGCCCATTTACGTAGCCTTGGCCGCAAGCGGGCTATCGAGCTTTTGGAAACCTTCCCGGTCGGGCAACCGATGGACCCACGTTCGAACGAGGGCCGTGAGTTGCTTGACGCGATGGGGCGGTTTCCCGTGGCCCGAACGCTGGTAGCCGAAGTGCAGGCGACTAAGCGGGCTGACGAGGAGGGCGTTGAACTGATGAGCGCCGCCCACCAGGCCCGCATCATGCAGAAGGTCATCGAACGCCGGAATTCAAGCCGGTCGGTCGTTGATGAGGCAATCACGTCGCCGGCCGACGATGGAGCTCAGAACCTGAGAAACGCCATCGGGGGCATGGGGGCGGCAATGGAGTCGAAACGCTCTGAAGACCGATCTTAGGAACAAGGCGAAAGCCGCCGCGGCCAAGGGCAAAACGCCCGCCAAAGCCGACGCGAAGAAGCCCGCTGCCAAGCCCCAGCCCACCAAGGCAAACGCCAAGGTCGAGGTGAAGAAGGATTCGAAGAAGGCGGAGCCCCAGAAGCCCTTGAGCAAGGGTGGGGCAAAGCCCGTCGCGACATCAAAACCAGTTGCGGCGAAAGCCCAGCCAGTTAAAGCCGCCCCTCCCAAGGCGCCGGCTAAACCGGTTGCTGCCAAGGAGGCCGCGCCTGCCAAAGGCGCC
>JAVBYB010000241.1 GCA_030824255.1 bacterium | reverse complement strand
GACCCGCAGCAGACACGAGACGGGGACGCACCCCGGCCGCAAGCGCACTCTAAAATTCAAGGCGTTCCTCCCCGGCCGGCAGGCGGATAAGCTCCGCCTGCCGGATAGGCTTGCCGGCGATGGGGATCGGTCATATGGCGCTGTTCAATTTCGACTACAAGGGAAAGCCGCTGGCCTCGCCGACACGCTTTGTCGGGCGATTGCTGGTGAACATCTTCGTGGCGTTGCTTTTGGTGGCGGCAGCGCTGGGGGTCGGCATGTGGGGCTATCAGGCGACTGAGGGCATGGCGACAATCGACGCCTTCCTCAACGCGGCGATGCTGCTGGGCGGGATGGGGCCGGTGGACCCGCCGCTGCATACGGAAGCAGGCAAGCTTTTCGCGGGCATTTACGCGCTGGGGTGCGGGCTGGTGCTCGTGCTGGTGTCCGGCATCATCCTCGCGCCGGTCTTCCATCGTGTCCTGCATGCGCTGCATGTAAACGATGACGACAAGAGCTAGACGTCAGGGTTGAGCGCCCAGCGTGTCGAGCCAGCTCTTCGCCTCTTCATTGCCCATCTCGGCGGCGCGCGAATACCAGTCGCGGGCTTTTTTCTTGTCGTGCATGTAAGCGTCCTGCGCATACATGCTGGCGACAGCAAGAATTGCTTCCATGTGGCCCTGCGCGGCGGCTTTCTCCATCATCTTCAGACCGGAAGCAGGCTGCAGTTTGTAGCCTTCGCGGCCGAACGCCATGCGCTCTCCAACCCAGAGCTGCGCTTCCGGGAGACCCTTCTCGGCAGCAAGCTGGATGTCGTCGAAGCCGCCTTGCTGAAGCATATAGTCGTCCGAAAGGAAACGGCGCAGGGCGCGATCATAAAGCGCGTGCGTGTTGCCAGCGTCGGCGAGATCGTCGAGTTTTGCGAGATCGTCCACGGCGCGGGCGGCTTCATAGTCAGGCTTGAAGGCGTCGTTGACCGCAGCGAGTTCCTTCGCCTTGGCCATTTCGGCGGCGATTTTCGGATCGACTGCCGCGAGGGCCTCGACGGCGGGGATTGCGGTTGCGTTTTCAGTGCCGGCGATGTCGGTGGCGTCGCCGCAAGCGGCGAGCGTCAGCGCAAAAGCGCCAGCAAGAATCGAACGTATCAGGATAGCCATGGCTGCGAGAGCCTCCGCTGCTCCTCGAAGCGCGAGATCTCGCCGCCATGCTGCAGCGTCTCGCCGATCTCGTCGAGGCCTGCGAGTAGACTTCCCTTGCGGCCCTGGTCGATATCGAAATGGTGCACCTTGCCATCGGGGGCGGTGACGGTCTGCGCGGCGAGGTCGATGCTGAAGACGTGGTTGGGACCGCCCGCCTGTTCCATCAGGCTGTCCACGATCTCGCGCGGGAGCACGATGGGGAGGAGGCCGTTCTTGAAGCAGTTATTGTAAAAGATGTCCGCGAAGCTGGGCGCGATGACGACGCTGAGCCCTTGGTCGAGTAGCGCCCATGGTGCATGTTCGCGCGACGAGCCGCAGCCGAAATTTTCCTTGGCGAGCAGGATCGACGCATTGGCGTAGGCCGGGCGGTTGAGCACGAAATCCGGATCGGGCGAGCCGTCGGCCTTTGTCTTCAGTTCGAAGAAAAGACCCTTCGCAAGCCCCTCGCGGGTGACCGTTTTCAGGAACTGCTTCGGAATGATCATATCGGTGTCGACATTGGCGATCGGCAGGGGGGCGGCGGTTCCGGTGAGTTGTGCAAAGGGCTTCATGGCGCGGGGTATCGCACGGGAGGGCTGGCTGAGGAAATAGGACGCGGCGCCTCGTCCTGTATGGCAGGTTCGCGCCGCGATGTCAGTTCGGGGCACTCGACAGCGATTTTACGCGGGTGGTGCAGTCGGCCGCCGACAGGCGCATCGCCTTGGCGTCGTAATCTTTTTGCGCCTTGTCGGCATAGGCCAGCGTGAAGCCGGCCCAGTTGGTGTCGTTGACGTGGCCTTCCGCCCTTAGCCTCGCGAGGCCAGACCGCTCCAGCGCCTCGGAGTCGCGCAGCACCAGGGATGCCTTGTCCGGATCCGACGTGGAAATGAGGGCTGCGAACTCGGCGCCCAGCACGCCGCTGCAATAGAGATCGTCTTTCGCCGTCTGTGAGCCAAGGCTGAAATAGTCGACGCCTGACAACTCCCAGACAGGGCGACCATCGTCGGCGGACGCGCCGCTGTTGAGGACGGACTCAGGCGCGGTGGGGCCTGTCGTGGACGGAATGTTCACGGGCGGAAGGGCGGGCATGTCCAGCGGTGCGCTGATCGGCGGCAGGCTGGCGAGACGTTCCGCCATGATCTCGCGTTCGCTCGGCTGCGTAAGGCGCATGACCAGCATGCCGCCAAACACGACGATGGCGGCAAGGCCGATGATCTGGCGCGGTTTGAGCTTCATGACGGCAGGGGTCCCCTATTCGGGCTTCGGAACCGCCGCAGCCCTTGCGTTGCACGTTTCCAGAGAAATACGCGGCGCGCCAGCCTTCGTGTCTTTCTCGACCTGTGCCGTGTAGGCGTCGCCGATCGCGCGCGCGTGTGTGGCGTGAACCGCTTTCTGGTCGACCAGCTTGTTGATGCCGGATTCGCCGATGATGAAGCCCAGCGCCTGCGCCTTGCGGAGCAGGGCCTCGTCAACCGGTGCGAGGGCGTCGGACACGTCCGGGTTGGCGTCGT
>JAVBYB010000286.1 GCA_030824255.1 bacterium | reverse complement strand
TCATCGTCTCGCACCGGCGCGGTCTATGGGCCCGCGCGGAGTCGACACCCTTCGGCCACGGGCGCCCCTATACCCGCACACAGCTCAACCGACTGCTGGAAGAAGCGATGTTTGCGCCCCAGGCCTCTGCCCGTGCCCTTTACGCTCCGCCGATTGGCTGGGGCGTGATCACGTCCGCGGGCGATGCCTGGGAGAAGATCGGCCGCTTCGGCTGGTCGGGCTTCGGGGGGGTCCTCATGATCGAGGCGCTCAAACGCATCCATATCGAGCCAGGAAAGCCCGCGCGGGGGCGTCGCGTTGTCGTTCCCCAGAGGAAGACGTTTCAGAGTCGCACTGAAAAAGGCTCAAAAAAGATGTTGAAGATGTGTAAGTAGTGCAATATATGCATACCAGACCAAGGGAGGTCCCGATCGTCGTGACCGGAGCCCCGCGAAACAGGCCTGACTGACAAATCAGACCGGCCAACCAGGAAAAGGGTAGCGCGATGAAGTACATTACCGCCGTGTTCAAACCGAGCCGTCTGGACGCCGTTCTCGACGCCGTGACTGCCGCCGGCGCCTCGGGCGTCACCGTGACGGAAGTCCGTGGCTACGGCCGCCAGCAAGGCAAGACGGAAGTCTATCGCGGCGCCGAATACGAAGTGCGCCTGCTGCCGAAGGTCCGCATCGAAGTGGCGATCGCGGATGAGGTCGTCGAAAAGGTCGTCGACGCCATTACCCAGGCCGCCAACACCAACAAGATCGGCGACGGCAAGATCTTCGTGATGGATCTGGAGCAGGTGCTCCGCATCCGCACCGGCGAGCGCAACGAGTCCGCGCTCAGCATCTGACGCCTATCGAACCGGCCGGAGTCCACGCCCCAGAACAGGACCCGGCCGGCGCGTAGCCCGGTAACTGCCCGCCTGACGGCAAGCCGGGAGCTGTGGCAGCCAATTCCCCTCGATCCAGCCGCCAAAGCTATCGAGCCGCCGGAGACCCCTCCTGGCGGCTCGGCGCTGTGTCAGCCCTAGCTCAGCCTGCGCTGGATCAGCCCTTCGCCTTCGTCGGAAGGTAGCCACGCTCGACCATGCGGCGCAGGGCGTCATAGGCTTCCGTGAGTTCTTCGTAGGCGCAACGCAGCGTCGCTAGCTGGGCGATCTCCTGCGGGCTCGCCTCGGCTTTCTGTGACACGGCGAGGGCGGCGGAGACCCACCGTCCGCGTGCCTGCGCTGCAACGACAGCAAGGCGCTGGAAGCGGCCGAGATCGGCATTGCCGACCAACTTCGCCAGCACTTCCTTGTTGGCCGCATAAGCCGCGTAGTCGATCTGCTCGAGATGCCCGCGCAGCGCGCGCTGCTCCTGAATGTCGAGCTCTACTTCAGGCTCGAAATGCTCGCGGACCTTGCGAACGGTCGATGTCATCGTGAAAGACATGGACGTTTCCTGTTCCCGCCCGGTCATGAACCGCCGGGCCATCTGCAGGATGCGGGAGAATGGGTTAGCGCCCGCTTGCGGCGATCTGGCGATTTCAAGGCGTTAACGCCTTCGCCGCTGCGGCAGTCAGCCTTTGCGCTCCAGCACAAACACCAATTCCTCTGCCGTCCAGTTGAGACGGCCGAGGGATTTGCCATTGAGCGGCTTGCCGTTGACGGCGGTGGCGGCGGCGATCCTCAAGCCTGCTTCGGCCGCGAGCTCCGCCATGTCGCGGGCGGTGCAGGGGCGACGCGCGCCATCCGACCACCAGCCGACATCGTGGCCGAGATTGGGAATGCGCCCCGTGGTCAGCAGCGTCGTGCGCACCTTCCAGTGTCCGTAATTGCGGAACGATACGATCACGCGCCGTGCAATGCGCGACAGCTCGTCGAGCACGAATTTCGGCCGCGCCAGCTCCTGGATCGTCTTCGACAGGATGGCGGCGTCGAACGCATCGTCGGGATAGACCGGCAGATCGGCGTCGGCGTTGCCCTGCACCACGGCGAGCCCCTTGGCGACGCAGCGGTTCACGCCCGCCTGCTCAACTTCAAGGCCGCGCGTGCGGGCGCCGCGCTCGTGCTGCAGCAATTCCATCAGCTGGCCATCGCCGCAGCCGACATCGAGCACCAGCTCGCCCTTGTTGATGAACTGGGCGATGGCGACGTGGTCCGCGCGCCGCTGGCCGATCACATGCGCTGGTTTCATGTCGCGATGTCCGGAAGTCCGCGTGCATGGGCGGCGGCGTCGATGAAGCCGCGCAGCGCCGCCTGGTATTCCGGCTCGTCGAGAAGGAAGGCGTCGTGGCCTTTATCAGTGTCGATCGAGACATAGCTGGTCTCGCATCCTGCGGCGTTGAGCGCGCGCACGAGGTTGCGGGACTCTTCCGGCGTGTAGTGCCAGTCCGACGAGAACGAAAAGACGCAGAAGCGCGTGTCAAGCCCGCGGAAGGCGTTGGCCAGCACGCCTTCATGCTCAGCGGCCAGGTCGTAATAGTCCATCGCCCGCGTGATGTAGAGATACGAGTTCGCGTCGAACCGGTCGACGAAGGTCTGTCCCTGATGCCGGAGATAGCTTTCGATCTGGAAGTCGGCGTCGAAACCGAATGTCTTCGACGCACGATCCTGCAGCCGCCGGTCGAACTTCCGCTTCAGCGCCGTCTCGGAGACATAGGTGATGTGCGCCGCCATCCGCGCGACGGCGAGGCCTTTCTCGGGCCGCGTA
>JAVBYB010000242.1 GCA_030824255.1 bacterium | reverse complement strand
AACGGAAGTATAAAGGGTCAGTTCCGCGCGGTTGCGCAGTGACATGCGATCTGCCTGTCTATGTTGCAGATTGATGACGTGGCGCCGGGCTTCGAGTCGTTTGGCGATTTTCGCAGCCCGTGGCGGGCGAAGTGCAGAAGGGAAGGATTACGTCCATGGCGATCTATGAACTCGACGGGGTAAAGCCGCGGATGGAAGGGGATCACTGGATCGCCGACACCGCGAGCGTGATGGGCAATGTGATCCTGAAGCAAAATGCCAGCGTGTGGTTCAACGCCACGCTGCGCGGCGACAACGATCCGATCACGATCGGCGAGAACACGAATATCCAGGACGGCTCGGTCCTGCATACCGATGTGGGCGTGCCGCTCACGATCGGAGCGAACTGCACGATCGGGCATATGGTGATGCTGCATGGCTGCACGATCGGCGAGAATACGCTGATCGGGATCGGCACGATCATCCTCAACGGGGCAAGGATCGGGAAGAACTGCCTGATCGGGGCGAATTCGCTGATCACCGAGGGCAAGGAGATTCCCGACGGCTCGATGGTGATGGGCGCGCCGGGCAAGGTGGTGCGAGAGCTGAACGAACAGCAGATCCAGATGATCACCGGATCGGCGCACCACTATGTCCAGAACTGGAAGCGCTATGCGCGCGGGCTGAAGAAGATCGGCTAGACACCGTATTCGCGCCGAAACGCGTCGAAGGGGGCGGTGGTGAAGAAGACCTGATAGGGGAAGACGCGGTGCGGCGCTGTCATGTCCAGCTCGGACAGGTTGGCGAGGAAATGGTCGCGCACGTCGGGGCGGATGTTGCCGCGGAAATCCACGAACTGGCCCCAGGTCGACATGCCGTGCAGGTAGGGCGGCCCGTTGCGCGGCGAGCGTGAGGCGGCGAACTCCGGCGGGAAGAGGCGGCGGTAGGCGTCGAGATTGTAGAGCCATGAGCCGCCATCGACGCGTTGGGCGCCGGGATATTCGTTCGCGAGCCAGCCAAACATGGCGGTGAGTTCGGCCCGGCGTTCACCCATGCGCGAAGCATGCAGCGGGCCGACTTTATCGTTGGCGACGCGGTTGCCGAAATGAATGCGGACCATGCCTTCCGCATTTGGCGGCTCACAGGCGAAGCACCCGAACGGAAAGCGGCCTGGGAGCAATACCGTTGATCCGTCGCCCTGCGCGACGAGCGTGTGGAAGATGCGGTCTCGACGCGCGTCGTGGGCGAGGGCGTCAACGCCGGCCACCATGTCGCGCCAGATGGCAGGAGGGGTATCGCTGCCCGGTACGCCAAAACCCATGCGCCGGTAGAAGTTCGTGTAGCGCAGGAGCGCCTCGGCCAAGGGCAGGGCCGAAAGCTGGGCCACGCGCTCCGCAAAGCGGATTTGCAGGTCCACGTAATCAGGCGAAAGACAGGGCTGGGGCGTTGCGGTCTGGTCGGTCACCGATTCTGTATCCACGCTTGAGCCCGGCCAATCTAGCGCATGGCGCGGCAGCGCCTATATCTCCGCCATGGCAAAGCTGTCCGTTCTCGATCTCGCTCCCGTTGTTGAAGGCTCCACGACGCGGGAGGCGCTGCAGAACAGTCTCGATCTTGCCCGTCATGCGGAGCGGCTGGGGTACAACCGGTTCTGGCTGGCCGAGCATCACAACATGCCCGGCATCGCCAGCGCCGCGACCAGCGTGGTAATCGCGCATGTGGCGGCTGGAACCAGCACCATTCGCGTGGGGGCAGGCGGGATCATGCTGCCCAACCATGCGCCGTTGATGGTGGCGGAAGCGTTCGGAACGCTGGCCGAGCTGCATCCGGGACGGATCGACCTGGGACTGGGCCGCGCGCCGGGAACGGATCAGGCGACCATGCGGGCGTTGCGCCGGTACATGGCGGGGGCGGATACGTTTCCGCAGGATGTTCAGGAGCTGCTGGGCTGGTTCGATCCCGTGATTCCGGGGCAGACGGTGCAGGCCGTGCCGGGCACGGGGACGGATGTTGATGTCTGGATTCTCGGCTCGTCGCTGTTTGGCGCTCAGCTCGCGGCGCATCTCGGGCTGCCCTATGCGTTCGCGTCCCACTTTGCGCCGGGCGACATGATGGATGCGATCCAGGTTTATCGCGAACGGTTCAAGCCGTCGCCGCGCCTGCAGAAGCCGTATGTGATGCTGGGTCTCAACGTGATCGCGGCGGAGACGGATGCGGATGCGAGGCTGCAGTTCACGTCGATCCAGCAGGCGTTTGCGAATCTGCGGCTGGGGCGGCCGGGCAAGATGCCGCCGCCGAAGGCTGATCTCGTGCTCGACCCGATGGTGGAGCAGGGCATTCTCTATGCCCTGTCATGCTCGGTCGTTGGCGGGCCGGAGACGGTGAAGCAGGGGATCGCGGAGTTCGTCGCGCGCACGGGCGCGGACGAGCTGATGGTCACAGGCTCGATCTGGGATCACCAGAAGCGGCTACGGTCGTTCGAGATCGCAGCCGAGGCGATTGGCTGACGGCAAGGCCGTCAGCTGTCACTTCAGGCGCGCTTGCCGCGGAATGGTTTGCCGCCCGGTTTGCCGCCGCCACCGCCGGCGCGGAACGGCTTGTCGCCCCCGGCGCGGAATGGTTTGTCGCCGCCCGTGCGGAAAGGCTTGTCGACGTTCGAGCGGAAGGGCTTGTCGCCGGATTTCCGGAACGGCTTG
>JAVBYB010000217.1 GCA_030824255.1 bacterium | reverse complement strand
CGTCGAGATCGCCCTTCACCTTACGGAACACGTCCTCGTCACCGGGGGCTTCGAAGTCGGATTTCACGACTTCGACGGCATAGGCGGCTGCCGCTTCGCCAGTTTTGCCCAGCTTTTCAGCCGCCCACAGGCCCAGAAGCTTGTTGCGGCGGGCATTCGCCTTGAACCTAAGTTCCTGATCCAGGGCGAATTTGCCTTCTTCCGCCCGTTCACGCTTGTCGAAACCGCTCAAACTCGTCTCCCTCAGGTCGCTTGCGTCCTGTCTCTCACACGCCGATATAGCCCCTGGGAAGGGCCAAAAACACCCCCGCGACGATGCCGGACGCGACGTCCCTAACGGGATGGGCTAGGAAGCCCCTTCCGATACGAGTCGAGGGCGGCTTTTTGTCCTTCGTCCGAGGAGACGCGAGATGGCGAAACGCCGGAAGATCTACGAAGGCAAGGCCAAGATCCTTTACGAGGGTCCCGAGCCGGGCACGCTCATCCAGTATTTCAAGGACGACGCCACCGCGTTCAACAACGAGAAGCGCGCCGTGCTCGATGGCAAGGGCGTGCTGAACAATCGCATCAGCGAATTCATCATGGTGCAGCTGAACAATATCGGCCTGCCGACGCACTTCCTGAAGCGCCTCAACATGCGCGAGCAGCTGATCCGCGAAGTCGAGATCATCCCGCTCGAAGTGATCTGCCGGAACGTCGCCGCCGGTTCGCTGTCAAAAAAACTGGGCATCGAGGAAGGCACGCCGCTGCCGCGCTCGATCATCGAGTTCTGCTACAAGAAGGATGAGCTCGGCGACCCGATGGTCACGGAGGAACACATCACCGCGTTCAACTGGGCGACGCACCAGGAGATCGACGACATCCTGGCGATGACCCTGCGCATCAACGATTTCCTCACCGGCCTTTTCGCTGGCGCGCAGATCAAGCTTGTGGATTTCAAGATCGAGTTTGGCCGCCTCTATGAAGGCGAAATGGTCCGCACGGTCCTCGCTGACGAGATCAGCCCCGACTCGTGCCGCCTGTGGGACATGACCACCGGCGAGAAGCTCGACAAGGACCGCTTCCGCCGTGACATGGGCGGCGTCACCGAGGCTTATGCCGAGGTTGCGCGCCGCCTTGGAATCATCAAGGAAGCGGGCGGGGCGGAAATCCTGTCCTTTTCGGGAAAGTAGCCCGCGTCGCGGGCTGGTAGCGGAAAATAGGCGGACCCATGAAAGCCAAGGTGCATGTCTCGCTGAAGGCCGGCGTGCTGGACCCACAGGGCAAGGCCGTTGGCGATGCGCTCGGCCGTCTGGGCTTCGGCGAGGTGGAAGCCGTGCGCTGCGGAAAGACCATCGAGCTTGAGCTGGCCGATGGCCTCTCGAAAGCCGATGCCGAAAAGCGCGTGAAGGAGATGTGCGAGAAGCTGCTCGCAAACACCGTCGTCGAGCGTTACTCGATCGAGATCGCCTGATCTGACATCAGGTCGCGCGAAGCGGGAGCGCCTCGGCGCTCCCGGTCCGGTGCTTACTTCGTCTTCTCAGCCGTATCGCTGACAGCGTCGCCGACAGCGCCGACGTCTTTTCCAAAACCAGCGATGGTGTTGCAGGCTGAGGCCAGCAGCGGCGCCACGATGGCGATGGCGATCATGAGTTTGCGCATTGGGTCACCCCTTGATGTTGTCCCCCTAAAAGATGGCTGCTTGCCGGGGATTTCGCAAGCGGCGCTAGGCCGGGCAGCCCGGCGGCAAAGCGCCCGATGCATCCCGAACGCACAGCACGCCGGGCTCGGTGGTGGTCGGCGGCGGCGCCCGGTCCGTGCCGGGCGTCACCCCCCGCTGCACGCCTTCAGCCGTGCCGGCGATCACGCCGCCCACATTGTTCAGGTCCTTGCCCAGACCGGATACAGTGTTGCAGCCCGCGCAGGCGGCGAGCAGCGCCGCCGCAATTATCAGCCTGTTCATGTCGCTCTCCGGGTCCAATGGATCACGATCTGACATAGGTCTGGAATCAGGCGAAAATCCGCCGCTGGATCTCTTGAGGACGTCATGACCCCGGCACACTGGGCGCCCATCGCGCTGCTGATCGGCTCGAACCTGTTCATGACGATGGCCTGGTACGGGCATCTCAAATTCAAGGAATCGCCGCTCCACTGGGTGATCCTGGCCAGCTGGGGCATCGCCTTCATCGAATATTGCCTGGCCGTGCCCGCCAACCGCATCGGCCACAGCGTCTATTCGGCGGCCGAGCTGAAGACGATGCAGGAGGTGATCACGCTGATCGTCTTCGCGGGCTTCTCGGTCTGGGTGCTGGGCGAGCCGCTGACATGGAAACACGCCCTCGGCTTCACGTTGATCGCGCTGGGGGCTGGCGTCATTTTCTACAAGTAGGGCGGCGTCAGACCTCGCCGGTGACCCTGTATTCAACGGCCACGGGCCGGCAGGTGAGGTTGGTGCTTTCCTCATAGACCAGCGACTTGCTCACCTTGTCGAGGGCGTGCTGGTCGAGTTCGGCATCGCCGCTGGACTTGAGGACCTTGGCTGACTTCACCGTTCCATTGCCGCTGGAGCAGACGTCCAGCACGGTCTCGTAGGTCTTCTGGGTCGCGCAGCCGGCCGCGGCGAGGGCTGCGAATGCGATGACAGAAAGCGCTGCGCGCATGACGATCCCCTCCAGTTGCGCCCGAACGCTAAGCCTGT
>JAVBYB010000504.1 GCA_030824255.1 bacterium | reverse complement strand
CAGTCAAAGGCGCTCGCGGGGCGGATGGACAGGCAATTAACCGTCGCAGAATCACCCTAAGACCGCCGTGACGGGTTGCGGGATTGACTTGGAACATGAGGGGCCTATTGGTCCGCCAGACCCCGAAAAGCGTGCGTTTCCGCTCGTGGCCCGGCCTATCGAGCCCCAGAAGACCAATCTGATGACGTTTGACGAGCTCAGTCTCGACCCCCGAATTCTGGCAGCCGTGACGGCCGCTGGTTACACGACCCCGACGCCGATCCAGGAACAGGGCATTCCTGCCGTTCTTGGCGGACGGGACATCACGGGCATCGCCCAGACGGGCACAGGCAAGACCGCCGCCTTCGTGCTGCCGATGATCCACAAGCTGGGCCAAGGCCGCGCAAAGGCCCGCATGCCCCGCTCCCTGATCCTCGAGCCGACCCGTGAACTTGCCGCTCAGGTCGCAGAACAGTTCGAGAAATACGGCGCAGGCTACAAGCTGAACATGGCGCTGCTGATCGGCGGCGTCTCGTTCGGCGACCAGGAAAAGAAACTCAACGCTGGCGTCGACGTCCTGATCGCGACGCCCGGCCGCCTGATGGACCATTTCGGCCGCGGCGGATTGCTGATGACCGGCGTTCAGATGCTGGTCATCGACGAAGCGGACCGCATGCTCGACATGGGCTTCATCCCTGACATCGAGAAGATCTGCACCCTGCTGCCGAAGACGCGCCAGACGCTGCTGTTCTCGGCTACCATGCCGCCGGAGATCACCCGGCTCGCCAAGCAGTTCCAGAAAGAACCTGTGCGCATCGAAGTGTCGAGACCGGCGACAGCCGCAACGACGATCACGCAATACGTAACGCACTGTCCGTCCAACGAGGATACTGTGAAGCGCGCCGTGCTGCGCTCTATCATCAAGGCGAAGTCTACGGATCAGGGCATCGTGTTCTGCAACCGCAAGACCGAAGTCGACATTGTTGCAAAATCGCTGGCTAGCCACGGTTTCGACGCGGCGCCCATCCATGGTGATCTGCCGCAAAGCCAACGCACCCAAACCCTGGACCGGTTCCGCAACAAGGAGCTGAAGCTGCTTGTGGCGTCGGATGTCGCCGCACGCGGTCTCGACATTCCGGAAGTTAGCCAGGTCTTCAATTACGCCCCCCCGCCGAACTCCGACGACTACGTCCACCGTATCGGCCGTACCGGCCGCGCTGGCCGCTTGGGCGAAAGCTTCACCATCGTTTCCCCGGGAGATGCTCGTCTGTGGGACGCCGTGCTCAAGCGCATCGGCAAGGACGTGGAAGCGTTTGTGCCGGAAGGCATGGAAGAAGCTGTGGGAGAGGCTCGCAGCCGTGGCCCAGCTCCCTCGCGTGACCGCTTCGACCGCAAGCGCGGACGCGGCCGTGGCCGTGATCGCTCGGAAGACCGCCCGCGCCGGGAAGACTCTCCAGTTGAGTCAGCCGCCGGCGAAATCGAAATCGCACCTGTGCCGGTTATTGCTGAACCGGTCGCGCCCGCCGTCATCGCCGAGCCCGAAGCACAAACCGCTCAGCCACGCGAGAGCGGCAATCGCCGCGAGCGTGAGCGCGGCGGTCGCAACCGCAGCCGTGGCCGCGATCGGGACCGTGATCGTGACGACCGGAATCGCCATGGCGAAAAACGTCCCGGCGACGGTCAGGGCGGCGACGAGAACTTCAAGGGCATGGGCGACCACGTCCCCGCATTCCTGCTGAGATCGCTCGGGAAACGCGAAGACGCCTAATAAACGCGCGCCGGTTGGTAAACATTTCCCAAAGGGAATTGATCAATCTTAGGCAATCCGTAACGGCTTCCGTTCAGGAATTCTATCGGACACTGCGCATATGATGCGCATGTGCCCGAGGGGCGTACTGACATGCTGAACACTCAACTGACTGGCCCCGAAGGGCTGCAGCTCGGCCATAGGACCATCGACGAGATCGGTCGCCAGATGCTCGCGGTCAGCCCCCAGAACTACGAAGTCTGGCTCACCTACATCACACACGCCTCGCCCGATCTCCGCCAGGCGCTCGACAAGCTGATCGCGTCCGGCCAGCCGCTGTCGGCAGACGACATGGAACAGCTTTACGAGCGCTTCTTCTCCACCACACACCTCTCGACGCAGGTGATGGAGACGGGCTCGCGTATCGCGCACGAAATCGCGGATGCCCTCGACGCACTCAAAAAGGCAGGCGCCACAACCGAGCGCTACGGCGCGACCCTGAACGTTGCAGCCGACTCCCTGCGAAATACTGTGGTCGACAGCGACGCGCTGCAGCGCCTCATCTCCGTGCTTGCCTCGGCCACGACAGAGATGTCGAAACAGAATACCAACCTCTCTCACAAGCTTGCACAGTCCTCACAGGAAATGGAGAAGCTGCGCGCCTCCCTCCGTCAGGCCCGCGCGGAGGCGCTCACCGACGCCCTCACCGGCATCGCCAACCGCAAATTGTTCGACGAGACGCTCCGCCTGCGCAAGGAAGAGGCCGACAGCGAAAAGACGGAGCTCTGCCTGCTGCTTTGCGATATCGATCACTTCAAGTCGTTCAACGACACGTGGGGCCACCAGACCGGCGATCAGGTCATCCGCTTCGTCGCGTCGGCTCTCACCAAGTTTGCGCTGCCCGATCACCTCGTCGCGCGTTACGGCGGCGAAGAGTTCGCCGTCATCATG
>JAVBYB010000254.1 GCA_030824255.1 bacterium | reverse complement strand
ACGTTCCGCGACGCGCCGGCCCCGACCCATCCCGATCTGGTCGTGATGCGGCTACGGTCGGGGGCGCTACGGTCGCTTGTCGGTGACCGCGCGGACGCAATCCTGAAGGCGGGCGCCGCCTCGCAACCGCTTGAGAGTTTCGATCTTCCAGGCCTGAAGCTGTCGGCGACGTTCAGCATCAGTCAACGCGAGCTGCAGTCCGACAACGTGCTCGCCCTGTTGCCGGGGACGGACCCTGCGCTGAAGGACGAGGTCGTGGTCGTTTCAGCCCACCTGGATGGATACGGCTATGGCGAGCCGGTGAATGGCGATGCGCTTTACAACGGTGCATTCGACGACGCCGCGTATGTGGCAAGCCTGCTCCGGCTGGCGGAGCGGCAGGCGGGCGAGGGTTTCAAGCGCAGCGTGCTGTTCGCGGCCTACACCGGCGAGGAGAAGGGCCTGCTCGGCTCCAGCTGGTACGCGACGCATCTGACCGTACCGAAGCAGGACCTCGCGGCTGTCATCAATCTCGATCAGTTGCGGCCGCTGTTTCCGCTGAAAATCCTCACGATGCATGCGATCGACGACACGACGCTGGCGGGGAATGTTCGCCGCGTGGCTGGCACAATGGGAATCGAGGTGCGGCCAGACGTCGAACCGGAACGCAATCTCAACCAGCGCACAGATCACTTCCCGTTTCTGCGCATGAGTGTGCCGGCGACGAACTTTGTCTTTGGTTTCGATCCGGGGACGGATGCGGAGGTCAGGTATCGTGAGTGGTACAACTCACGCTATCACCGCCCCCAGGACGACATGACCCAGCCGATGGACTGGGGCGCGGCGCGGGACATGAACGCGTTCTTCTATTCGTTGGTCGAGGATGTGGCCAACGATCCCGCGCGACCCACATTTCTGGCGGGGAGCCAGTGGGCCCCACGCTGAGCGAGTATCAGGCTTCCGGGGCGCGGAGCGAGTAGCGCAGGCGTTCGACCATGGCGGGCAGCACGGCGATAACGATGCCGGCGGCATCGGCGATGAGATCCTCGATCGAGCCTGAGCGGCCCGTGAAGCTCTGCACAACTTCGGTTCCCGCTGCGAAAACGAAGACCCAGAGCGCGAGGTCGGTCCGGCGCACGCGCGGCAGCGAGGCGAAAAGGCCCAGGCTGAGAACGTAGAAAGCGGCGGCGTGGGCGGTCTTGTCGGATAGGCCGAGATGGGCCTCAAGTCCCTGGAACGGTCCGAGCAACAGTCCCGTCAGCAAGGCAAAGCCCAGCGCGACGATAAGCCGGATCTGAAGAAGGCTGATTTTCACGCGCGGCTCCCACTCAGCGGGAACGCTCGCACGGAGTGGTTAAGATCAGGCTGAGTTAGTGCGTTGGATTTGCAGCGGTCAGGGCAAGCTTGCTGAATTAAGCGTTCAGCCGCTTCACGAACCACTCGGTCAGCTTGTTCCAGACATCGCGGTCCGCTTCGTCCTCAACGCCATGCTCGAGGTTGGGGTTGTCGTTGATCTCGATCACCATCGGACCGTCCGGGCCGGATTTCAGGTCTACGCCATAGAAGCCGTCGCCAATCAGGTTGGCCGCCCGCACCGCCACATCCACGACATCCGCTGGCGCTTCCGCCACAGGGATGGACTTGTGCCCGCCCTCGACGGACTCGCCGCCTTCTTGGTGCTTGATGATCTGCCAGTGTCCGCGCGCCATCTTGTACTGGCAGACGAAAACGGCGCGGCGATCCAGAACGCCAACCCGCCAGTCGAACTCCGTCGGCACGAATTTCTGGGCGATGCAGAGGTCGGAGTCTTCAAGGAAAGCCGTCACGATCTCGCGCAGCTCCTGCATTGAGGACGCCTTGCGGATGCCGCGCGAGAAGGAGCCATCCGGAATTTTCAGGACAACAGGGAAGTTCAGCTTGTCGGCGACTTCTTCCAGGTCGGTCTTGTCCTGGATGATCATGGTTTCGGGCGCGGGGAGACCGGCGCCGATGAGGCGTTCCCAGAGATAGACCTTGTTGGTGCAGCGGATCATCGAGATTGGATCGTCGATGACGGGCATGCCCTCGGCCATGGCTTTGCGGGCGAAGCGGTAGGTGTGGTTCTTGATCGAGGTGGTCTCGCGGATCATCAGCGCGTCGAATTCCGACAGGCGGTTGAAATCGCGCTTGGTGATGGGCTCGATCTCGACGCCCTCTTTCTCCGCTATGCGGGCCCAGTGTTTCAGGCTTTCGACGTTGGAGGGGGCGAGGACTTCATTGGGATCGTGCAGCACGGCTATCGACCATTTGGGGATGATCCGCCGCTTAGGGTTCTTCCACGTGCGGCCGGTGTAGGCGGTGAGGCTTTTTACAAAAAATTCGAGATCGTCATCCTCGAGCTTGGTGAAGGGCGTGATGCGGATGCGCTTGATCTTCACCTTGCCCGGTGAGCCGTTGGGCGTCGTCGTGACGGTGACGACGGGGGTGCGGTACCAGTCGAACAGCTGGCGGCCGAACTTGCGGAAGCGCTCGTCCTCGACCTCGCCGAAGCAGACGACGAGGCGCTCCGGGACCGGGCCGCGATCCGGGAATTTGGCGAGGTCCTTGTGGATCAGCTCTTCGAGGATGGAGGCCGTGTCGTCCGGGATATCGCGATCGTGCAGGTCGAGCAGGGTTTCGACAGTGGGGACGACGCGATGGCCGCGAGCCTCGGCGAGGAGCGAGGCGTAA
>JAVBYB010000211.1 GCA_030824255.1 bacterium | reverse complement strand
GCCCCTTCCGTCATGCTTCGCATGCCACCTTCCCCACACTTCGCGTGGGACAGGACGTGGCGCGACCGCCTGGCGCTTACCCGAACCGCGACTTTGGCAGCCGGGTGATGCGGCAGGCGAGGTCGTCTTCGCCGGAGGCGATAAGATAATCATCGCCGTCTTCGACGATGCCTGTGGTGAAGACGATATCGTGGACATAGCGGGCGCGGTCGAGATCGGGGCTTAGCTCGGGGCGGGCTTCGAGAAGCGGGGTTGCGTCTTCGAGGCGGAGGACGCGCGCAGGATCGTCGCGATCGAGCAAGGCCCAGAAGGTGCGGTAGGCGCCGACGACGCCTTTCATCTCGACGCCGTGATAGAGGACGAGCCAGCCATCTGGCGTGAGCACAGGAGGCGCGCCGCCGCCGACCTTCATCGACGAGGGCGAGCCCTTGCGCGGACGGATGGCGCCGTGATCCAGCGGCTTCCAGTGCAACGCATCCGGCGATTGTGCGATCTGGATCGACGGGCCGGGAAGCCATGGGCTTTCGGGCGGCTGGGCGAGATAGACCTCGCCGGCCGGGCGCGTCAGCGCCACGAAGCGGCCGCCCACCCTGCCCTCGAAGATCAGCATGTCCTTGTTCTGGTGATCGAGGACGACGCCTGCGAGCGTCCATGTGAAGGCGTCGTCCGATGTGTAGAGCGTGGTGCAGAGACGCTCTGAGCTGACCGAGCATGTCGTCATGTAATAGCGGCCGTCGACGCGCGAGATGCGCGCATCCTCGACGCCATATTCCTGAAAGCTGGCCTGCGGCTGCACGCTGCAATCATAGTGCGCGACGATGATGCGTTCGCCATCGGGCGACAGCTCGACCGGCAGCAACCACGAGATCGAGGTGAGGATCAGCGTGCGGTGGCGGCCATGCACGCGCAGCTCGCGCGGATCATCCGTGTTCACGCCATCGCGGGGATGGCGATCCATCACATAACGCCCGTCGCTCCAGCGGATGGCGGCGATGTGATCCTCGCGCACCGGATGGCGCAGAGCCTCCGCCACGCGGACCATCATCAGGAGATTGCCATTGGGCAGGCGCGTGAAGCCCGGATTGAACGCGCCAAGCACATGCGTTTCCTCGGCGATCTGTCCGCGCAGGGGGGAGCGCGAGAGATCGACGTCGCCGGGGCGGAAGATGATCCTGTCCATGCGAGCTATCTGGCGCGAACCGGCCGCCGATCAACCGGGCCGGGCCCAAAGGGGTTCGGAGCAGCGGCGTTCAGGCGCCCGCCACGCCGAGATCGCGCGCGAGCGACAGGATTGCGCGGGACGCCAGCTTTCGCGCATCCATTGGCGGGCGCACGAGACCGGCGAGTTCGAGCATCACGGCGCCATGCTGGGCCGCCCACATCAGATGGCCCGCCATTTCAACGTCGCCTTTGAAGCGGCCTTCTGCCTTCATGCGGCGCCAGTAGACCGTCATCATCTCGCGCGCGCGCGACATGGCGGCGACGAGTTCGGGATAATCCTCGGCCGTTGGCTGCTGCGTGTCGAACATCAGGCGGTAGGCGGCGGGATTCTTCAGCGCCCAGTTCACATAGGCCGCGCCGGTGAACGCCCCGCCCTTGCGGCCAGCGGCGGCTTCCGCCTCCTCCATCGCGCCGGCGAAGCGGCTGAAGCCCCGCGCACGAACGGCGGCGAGGATAGCGTCCTTGTCCTTGAAGTAACGGTAGGGGGTCATCGGCGAGACGCCCATCGCGCCGGCAAGGTCGCGCAGGGTGACGCCATCAATGCCGAGGGCTGCGAATTTCTGTTCGGCGATGTCGCACAGGCGCTCGCGGAAACTCGCAATGTCGTCTGCGGAAAGAACCTTGGGCACGCCGTTTCCTGTTCGCTGACGCCGGGACGCAGGCGTTCTACGATTTACGGCATAAATTTACAAAGTAAGACTATCGCCGGGGCGTTGAGGTCAGCCCTTCGGCTTGCCGGTCGACCAGGCCTTTTCGTGAATCATGTAGGCGACGGTCTGGACCATCGGCTCGATGACGCCGACGCCGAGCGCAATGCGCCAGTCCTGCGTCAGCGCATAGGCGACACTGATCGCCACGGCGAAATGCATGATTGAATAGGTGACGGGTTTGAACGCTCTCGGACGGAGGCGGCCGAGTAACCGGCGCCGGGCTTTTCCGCCGGAGGGCAAGGCGATGTCGCCTGCCCTGTCGGCCGGTGTCGTCCCGACGCCGGAGTTCGAATGAACGTGCGCGTGCATAAGCGGCATCCTTGGCTACCGCAATATGTAACTGAGACTTAGAAGCATTTCAATAGTGACGTTGCGGCAAATATAAAGCGCCTGATATCAAGGTGGTGACCTGGGTGAGCAAGTGCCGTTAATGTCCATGGCTGCGAATTCACGCACTGTTTGGGCGGCCGGGCCGCGTCCGTTCAGAGCCAGCCGCGGCTGTTCTGGTCGAGCCAGAGGTGGGTGGCGCCGATGAGGGGGGCCGCCTCGCTGGTGATCAGCCTGATCGGAAACCGGCTCAGCAGCTCGGTGCGGGGGCCGCGCTTGTAGAAGCGGGCGCGCACGTCGGCTTCGCTGAGCCACGGGACAAGGCGCTGCGTGACGCCGCCCGCGAGGAAGACGCCGCCGGCAGCGTTGGAGGACAGCGCGAGATTGCCCATCACCGTCATGACCGCGCGGGCGCGGAGCCGGCAGAATTCCA
>JAVBYB010000449.1 GCA_030824255.1 bacterium | reverse complement strand
TTCTTCGGCAAGCCCATCACCAGCCCCACGCACTGGCGCAGGTCATAGAGCGCGAACAGCCGGTCGAGCGAGGGCGCGAGCTTCTTGCCGCGCACAATTGCCTCGACAGGACTGGCAATCAGGCGCCCGGGGTCGCACGCCGCCACACCAATAGCCTTCGAGCCGGGGTCGATCCCCAGCAGCGACCCTCGGGGCGGCAACTCCTGCAACGAAATCATCGGCATGCCGCTGCCCTATAGAATAACCCCGCTCCAAACAATGCGTCACGCCTGTCGGAACATTCGTCCCAGCGCGATCGCCCGCCGGCCGGACTGCACGCCGGCAGCCCGCCCCTTGCCAATCCGCCACGCCACTGGCCAATTCCTTCTGTCCGAGGCGGCCGTCCTGGAGTCGCGCCGGTCAGACCAGCCAACACTGATTTTGGGGAATTCCAGGCATGATCCGTCCGCTCGCACTTGCTCTCGCGCTGATGCTCCCGGCCAACGCCTTCGCACAGGTTCCGCAGGCCAAGCCACGCGAAGCCGTCGCCGTCATCGCGGGCGAAATCCGCGCGCGCTACTTCTCCGTCGAAAAGGGCGACGCCATCGCCGACGCACTTGAGGCCGAAGCCGCTGCGGGCAAATACGATGCGCTCACAGATCCGCGCGACCTCGCCTCCGCTCTCGGCAACCGCCTGCGTCCCGAAGATGCCCACTTCAACGTCATCTGGAGCACGGAGCCTGCCGCGCCTGCGCCTCCTGCGGGTCGCCTCCAGCCGCCGGGGGCCGCGCCTGGCTCCGCGCCGCGCCCTGCCGGTCTGAATCCCGCGCGTCTGGGCAATTACGGAATCGAAAGCGCGCAGATCCTGCCGGGCAATGTCGGCGTCATCACGATGCGGCAGTTCGCGCACATCGACTTTGCAAACTCCGATGATCCCGCCAAGCGCGCAGTGGACGCCGCCCTCGCAATGGTCGCGAATGCGGATGCGGTGATCATTGATCTGCGCCTGAATGGCGGCGGTTCGCCAACCATGGTCGGCTATCTGGTCAGTGCTTTTACAAAACCCGACGCCGACATCTACAACACCTTTCACGACCGGCAGAGCACGCTGACCGAAAAGCCAGATCAGTTCCACGCATCGCCCCGCCTCGATACGCCGCTCTACATCCTCACGTCTGGCCGCACGGGGTCAGCTGGCGAGTCGTTGCCCTACACGCTGCAAGCAGCCAAACGCGCCACCATCGTCGGCGAAGCCAGCGCCGGCGCTGCGAACCCCGGCGGCATGGTTCCAATCCCCGGCGGTTATCGCGTCTTCATCTCCGCAGGCTCGCCGATCAATCCGATAACCAAGGCAAACTGGGAAGGCGTCGGCGTACAGCCGGATATAGCCGCCGTCGCGCAGGGCGCGCTCGTCGTGGCGCAAAAGCACGCGCTCAAGGCGATCATCGCTGCCGACCCAAAACGCGCTGACGCAGCCTGGGTGCTGGAGGTGCTTGAGATAACTCACCCGGAATCCATCCAGCCGGTCCATTTCAAGGATTTGTCGCCCTATGCCGGGGCCTATGGTTCCCTTGAGGTCGTTGCTTTCAGTGAAAACGGCACGCTTCAGGTTCGCCGCGGGCGCCGCCCACCCCTCGTCCTGTTTGGCATCAGCGGCGAAGTCTTTGGCGTCACAAGCGATCCCTTGATCCGGTTCGTCTTCGAACGCGACGCCGCCGGCAAGGTCATCGCAGTCGAACAGCGTGATCCCTTCGGCGCGCCCCAGCGTCAACGCCGCGATCCGTGATGTAGCTGTCACTTGCAAACCGGGCAGGCTGGGGGCCTATTCCCCCCGAAAACCATCCGGAGTGACCTATGCGTTTCGCCATCGCCGCCCTTGTCCTGGCCTTCGCCGCGCCTGCCTTCGCGCAGGACGCGCCGAAATTCCCGGAAAAGCTTGACGCCAAGGCGCTGGGCTACCAGTCCACCATCTCGACCACGGGCAAGGTCTATGTCGCCGGCCAGCCGAGCGAGCAGGCCGTCCGCGATCTCCAATCCAAAGGCGTGAAGACCATCATCAACCTGCGCACCCAGCGCGAGATGGACAGCCGCGCTCAGGTTCCGTTCGACGAAGCCGCCCTCACGAAAGAGCTCGGCATCAACTACGTCCATGTCCCTCTCGGCGGACCGGACACGCCTTACACCCCCGAGGCCGTCGAGAAGGTCGCGGACGCCATCGCCGCCGCTGATGGCGATGTCCTCCTCCACTGCACTGTTGGCTGGCGCGCCAGCCATATGTGGGCCGCCTATCTCGTGAAGCACAAAGGCCTCTCCGAAGAAGAAGCCGTCCGTCAGGCCAGCGCCATCAATTTCGGCGGCTACACCCCTCCGAATGGCGGCGCGCTTCCGATCGACGGCTTGCTCGGCAAGGCAGCGCAGTAGTTTCGCTCGACCCGTTCGTCCTTGTCCCTGGAGACGCCGCAACGTGGCTCTTCAGGATGAGGGCGTGCTCACCGCCGCCTGCCGCAAAAATTGTCTCTACATTTCCTACATCGCGCCTCGAATGATTTCAGCACGCTAGGTGTGGGACGGCAAAACTGCAAAAATAAAGTCGACTGGTTCTCCGTCCCACCCCTTTATCACCGCGCCTATCTTGCTCGCCATGACACGAGCACGGATACGCACATCTGGCTTCGGCAACCCACCGCGTCCCCAGCATTGGCTGGTCGCGGTGCTGTGCG
>JAVBYB010000383.1 GCA_030824255.1 bacterium | reverse complement strand
CGCTGTCGGTTCAGGCGATCGGGCCCTATCTCGAAGACAAGACCACGATCGCCTTTGCCGGCATGGTGGGGCGCGAGATCGTCACGCCCGCAGCCGCCGCGCCGTAGCGACCACGCCATCTACCTTACCAGGTTCGGGCGCCCGCCGTCCGCGTGAGCCGTGGCTTGGCGAGCAGCCAGACGCCGGCAATGGTGAGCGCCATCGAGATGAAGTGCGGCCAGCCGAAGGGCTCGTTCAGGATGACAACCGCCGCCCACGCCGCAACGACAGGACCCACGCCGCCGACCGCGCTCATCGGGCCGGGGCCGATGCGCGCGATGGCGGTGGCGATCATGAAGCTGGGGATCACCGTGCAGAAAATGGCGAGCGTGAGCGCCAGCCAGTAGCCATTGGCCGTTACGGGCGGGGGCGCATGCGCGATCATCTCGATGCCGCTCTGCGTGAGGAAGGCGACGGACGCCACCGACATGCCGAAGGCGGTGAACAGCATCGAGCCCATGCGCGCGATGACCGGTTTCGAGGCGGTGACGTAGATCGCGTAGATGAAGGCGCCGGCAAAAATCAGCCCGCCGCCGAGCCAAGCATTCTCGCCCTGATGGCCGATTTCCGCACCGAACAGGATGGCGACGCCGGCATAGGCAAGCACGAGGGCGAGCACGTGCTGCTTCGTGATCCTGTCCTTGAAGACGACCCACGACATCAGCGCGACCATGGTCGGGTAGATGTAGAGGATCAGCCGTTCGAGCTGGGCCGAGACGTAGCGCAGGCCTTCGAAATTCAGCCAGGACGAGAAGTAGTAGCTCATCAGGCCAAGACCGCCGGCGGCGGCGTAGGTCTTCCACGACGGCCGCGTCTTCATGCGGGCGAAGGCGATGAAACCGATGATGAGATAGACCGGCAGCGAGAACGCCATGCGAAGCGTCAGAAGCTGTGAGACGCCGATGCCTTCGGCGAAGGCGAGCTTGATGACGACGCCCTTGAGGGAGAAGAGCGCGGCGCCTCCGGCGGCGTAGAGAACGCCAATGGTGCGGTTGCGGGCTTCTGGCTCGGCCGGGAGGGCGGTCATTTCGTTTCTCCGCTCGTCCTTCGTTTCGTGAGCGGAGAAGTCGGTCGGGACGAGGGTCGCCGGCGTCATCCGCCGCCGGCCCTGTCGCTTCAGCGACGCGCCGGCGCAGGCCGTTTGGCGGCCTGCTTCTTGAGTCGAAGGAGTTGAGCGCGGTTGATCATCGGCGCGGTGGATAAGCCTGTTCAGCGCAGCGTGCAAGCGGGCGCGCGGTGAAGATCCGGCAAGCTGCGCGATTGGTGGGCACGCCCGCATCGTTTGATGGGCGCCGCTGCGCGGCTGCTCACCATGAGGGCTGAATTCGTGACCCGATCGCGATGTCATCCCAGTCGAGCGAAGTGAGAGCCGGGACCCATCGTGACGCTGTCGTTCTCTTGCGATGGGTCCCGGATAGCCCTGCGGGCTTCCGGCATGAGAGGTTGAAATGTTGGTAGGCATCGAGGCCTCCGTAACACATACGCGCGCTCGCGATCCCGCAGGTGGCTGCGGGGTTGGGCGTCTGGCGATGGCTGGCGGCTAGCCGGGTTCGGCGGCTTCGTTGAAGCGGTCGAGCTTGTCCTGTGCGAGCGATTGCGCGACGCACATGCCGGCGTTGACGAGGCGTGCGCCGCGCGTGAGCGGACCGACGCCCCATTGATAGCGCCAGGGCTTGAGTTCGACGATGCGCGGCGCGTTCGAGCTGGCGTTGCGGTCGGCGAAGCGTGTGAAGCGCATGGCGAAGCGGCGGACATAGGCGTCGGGGTTGACGAGCACCCGGCGCACGCCTTCGAAGCGGCGCGCGAGCGGGAATGTTCGCACGAAGCGCGGGGGCGCGGTGGGCGTGTGGTTGCGGGTGTGCGTGCTTGTGCGCGTTGGCAGCATGCGGAAGCGCGGACGCCAGGCGGCGGGATTGCCCGGCCAGAGGACGACGCGGCGCTGTTTGCGCAAGCGTTTGGGGCCGCGCGTGAGCGGCTTGAGGATCATGTTCAGCGCGAGGGCCGCAGCGAGCACGATGCGGCGCGCGAGCAGTTCGAGATGGCGGATGAGATCGCGTACGACGCGATGCTGTGCGCGCAGGAGGTATTCCTGCTTAGCAAGTTGTCGCGGAGTGGTGTGAAACTCGCAGATGAAGCGGAAGGCCCAGCACGCATGGCGCCACGCCGCGACCAGCGGCTGCGGCAGTTTTGGCGCGAGGATTGCGCGGACGCTTCGGCGGCGTGCGCGCTGGTCTTCGCGGCGGGTTCTGGATCGGCTCATGGTCGCCTCGGTTGATGTAACGAGGCATTATGCGGGTGGTTTGGGAGGTGTGGGACGCACGCATCCAGAACTGTCTGGATTGATCCGCGCAAGTGATTGAGATTGCTCAACTCGCGTCGAAAAAGCCGCGTTCGGATTCACACAGGTTCGCGGGCGTCTGTGAGCCCGCGCTCGTCCTTCGAGACGCGCACGTCGTGCGCTCCTCAGGATCAGGGGTGCGGAAGGGCGGTGGGTGGGGAGCCCTCATCCCGACGAGGCCGAAGAAGACACATCAGCGCGCGGCGCGGCGGGCGGTGGCGCGGAAGGCTTTTTCGCGGTTGATGATCCAGTCGGCATCGCGGCGTTCGACGAGGGCGCCGGGGTAACGGGTTTCGAGGGCCTCGCCGAGGTCGGCGGCGGCCT
>JAVBYB010000067.1 GCA_030824255.1 bacterium | reverse complement strand
AGCGCGCGGGCGCGCTGCTTGGGCGGAAAGTAGTCGGCTATGAGGCTGTAGGCCGGGGCGACGCCGCCTGCCTCGCCAACGCCGACACCCATGCGAGCGAAAAAGAGCTGGATATAGTTTGTGGTCATGCCGCAGATCGCGGTGAAGGCCGACCAGATCCCCAACGCCCACGTCATGATCCAGACGCGGGATGTGCGGTCCGCAAACCAGGCAACCGGAATGGCGAGGGTCGTGTAGAGCAGCGCGAAGGCGAGGCCGCCCATCAGGCCGAGTTGTTCGTCGTTGAGGTTCAGTTCCTCGGCGATCGGATCCTTGAGGATCGAAATGATCTGCCGGTCGAGGAAGTTGAGCGTGTAGACGATGATCAGCAGGGCGAGCGCGATGTAGCGGCCCTTCACGATGGGCTCGGGGGCGGCCGGTGTGGGCTGGTCTTGAGCGGTCATGGCCTGCCTTCCTTAAGAGAATGCCCGGACGCGGCGCGGCCGCATCCGGGCAGAGTGTAGCCCGCGTGCTTCGGGGAGGTGAAGGACGCGAGCCGGCCAGATCAAATCTAGAAGTCGTGGGACATGCTGACCCACCACGTGCGCGGGTCGCCATAGAAGGCCGTCAGCGTGCCTTCGCGGCCCAAGGTCGGAACGAACGTACTCGGGCCTGTCTGGTTGACGAAGTTGTACCCGGCGACCTTGTAACGCTCGTCGCTGAGGTTCTTGCCGTGAACGCCGATGCTCCAGCCCTTCTCGCTGCGGAAGATGAAGCTCAGGTCCCACAGCGTGTAGGCTTCCTGGTCGAGCAGTGGCATCGGCACCTCGAACTGGCTTGAGTCCCCGCGGTAGGACAGCGAGTTGATCACCGTGAGTTCGCCCTCCGTGTTCACCAGCGTGAACGGCGTGATGTAGTTCACGCGCCAGCTGGAGGTCAGCTCCGGCGTGTTCTGGAACGTACGCTGGTCAGCGACATCCGCGCCGGTCGGGCCGATGAACTCGTCGTACTGGGCGTCGATGTAGCCGAGCGAGACAGTGGTGCTCAGTTCGTCGCCCTGGCTGATCCAGCTTTCGCCGAGGATTGCCGTGCCGTCGAACTCGATGCCCTTCAGCGTCGCGGCGGCGGCGTTGGTCGTCGCGCCCGTGAAGGTGTCGTTGATGCCGTCGCCATTGGTGTCGACGCCGATCGAGGACGGGACCTGCACGTCCTGATAATCCATCCAGAAGCCAGCGAGGCTGGTGACGAAGCGGCCATTCTCGAACGCGGCTTTCCAGCCGACTTCGTAGCTGTTCACGGTTTCCGGTTCGAACTGCATGAATTCGAAGATTTCGTCCGGATCACGCGTGCCGTTCAGGTCCGTGTCGGGCGCAGCTGACGTCTGGCCGCGCGGGTCGAAGCCGCCGCCTTTGAAGCCCTTTGAGTAGGTGAAGTACACGTTGTGATCTTCGGCGGCGTCCCATGCCAGCGACAGGCGCGGAGAGAAGTCCGTGAAGCTGTCCTCGCCGTTGAAGTTCGACGTGGTGGCGATCGGAACCGCCGTGCCGCCGAACAGCGGCGAGTAGCCGCCGGCAAAGGTACGACGGAGGACCTGCGCGGTGCGCTCGTCATTGGTGTAGCGGCCGCCAAGCGAAAGGTGCAGCGTTTCGCTGAAGTCGTAGGTGAAGTCTGCGAAGACCGACCATGTCTTCGTGTTCACGTCGCCGAACGTCTGGGCGTTGAGGCCCGGAACCCCGATGAGGGCGCCCGTGGTGGCCAGCACGACGTCGAAGGCCGTGAGCGCGTTCGCGTCGAGATAGTAGGCGCCGATGAGGCCGTTGAGATTATCGCTGGTGAACAGAAGCTGCAGTTCCTCCGAGAACTGGTCGTTCTCGTAGATGGCGGGAACATCGACGTCGATCGCGGGAAGCGAGTCGAAGTCGATCGGGGTGGAGGATTCATCCTCACGATAGGCGAGAATGTTCTTCACCGCCCAGTTGTCGTTGAGCTCCCATGTGCCGACGATCGAGCCGCCATAGGCTTCCGAGCGCTGATAGGGGCGCACGAGGCCGGCGCGCGTGTCGTAGACATCGTTGAGCACTGGGAGGCCGGATTGCAGCGATGGGATCAGGCGGTGACCCTGTTTCGGGTCCGACTTGTCGAGCAGCCAGTCAACCGAGGCGCGAAGATCGAAGTTCGAGGCGACGTCCCACTCGGCCTGAAGGCGGGCGGCGGTGACGTCCTTGTTGTAGTTCTCGACGCCTGGCTGGACGAGGTTGTCGCCATAGCCGCCGCGCGTGAGCTTGGCGATGGCGCCGCCAACGCGGAAGGTGTCCGTGAGCGACGTGGAGGCGGACAGAATGCCTTCAAGCTTCGAATAGCTGCCGGCATTGACCGTGAGACGGGCTTCAGGTGAACGCGACAGGCCCTTGGTGACGTACTTCACCGCGCCGCCGATGGTGTTGCGGCCGTAGAGCGTGCCTTGTGGCCCGCGCAAAACCTCGATGCGCTCAACGTCGAACACGTCAAGCACGGCGCCTTGCGGGCGGTTGAGGTAGACGTCGTCGAGGTAGATGCCGACGCCGGCTTCGAAGCCGCCGACCGGGTCCTGCTGGCCAACGCCGCGGATGAAGGCGGAGAGCGTGGAGTTGGTCCCGCGCGACACTTCGAGCGTCACGTTCGGAGCGAACTTGCCGACCTCGGTGAGGTCAGCCGCGCCGATGTCTTCCAGCGTCTCGCTGGA
>JAVBYB010000010.1 GCA_030824255.1 bacterium | reverse complement strand
CTCGGTGGTAAAGCCATACGCAAACTCGTCCATGTTCTGCGAGCCGAGCAGGGCGCCTCCCGCCCGCTTGAGACTGCTGACGGCCGCCGCATCGTCTTCCGCCGGCGCCGCATGTTCCCGCACGCGGGCGCCGGCCGTCGTGCGCTCCCCCGCCACGTCGAACAGGTCCTTCGCGCCAAACGGCACGCCCGCCAGCGGACCCGGATCGTCGCCACGCCTTATCGCCCTGTCCGTCTTCCGGGCCGCCTTGAGCGCGTCCTCGCCATCGATGCGCGTGAAGCAGTTGAAGCGATTGTCCAGCCGCTCGATCCGCTCCAGCGCCGCCGACACCACCTCTTCCGCCGTCAGCTTGCCAGACCGCACCGCCGACGCCGCCTGCACCACGCCCATGTCAGCAAGATCGCCCGCCCGCGTGCTCACGGCTGATACTCGGTCAGCGGCTCGCAATCAGGCGGCAGGTCGAACTCCACGAACATCCTTGAATGCGCGAACAGTATCTCGAGCTGCGCCGCCACCAGCACCGCCCCGCCGCGCGGAAGGTTTATCTCCAGCAGCTTCGCCGTCTGCGTCGCATAGCTTTCAAGATTCGCAGGCGTCATGGGGCCTCAACGGCCCTCGCAACTCCACAAGATCAGGGCCTGTACGGATGATGCGCAAGCCAGTGGCGCGCTATGTCAACGCGCCGCGCCACCCAGACGCCCTGCCGCCCGGCGATGTGCTCAATAAAGCGGCGCAGTCCGAGAATCCGGCCCGGTTTCGCGACGATCCTGCAATGCAGGCCGACGGACATCATCCTTGGGCTCGTTTCGCCCTCGGCATACAACGCCTCGAACGCATCGATCAGATAGCTGGCGAATTGCTCCCCCGTCGAAAATCCGTTCAGCGCAACGAACTTCATGTCGTTCGCGTCCAGCGTGTAGGGCACGATCAGCTGCGGTTTGCCCCCGGAAAACCCCGAATGCCGCGTGTCGTAATAGGGAAGGTCGTCGGCATAGCTGTCGGCGTCGTAGGTAAACCCGCCCTCCTCGACCACCAGCCGCGCCGTGTTCGTGCTCGTCCGCCCCTGATACCAGCCCAGCGGCCGGTCGCCCGTCAGGCGTGTGTGAATCGCGATGGCCTTCGCGATATGCTCGCGCTCCACATCCTCCGGCACATTCTGGTAGTCGATCCAGCGATAACCATGGCTCGCCACTTCCCACTTCGCGTCCAGCATCGCATCGACCGCTGCCGGGTTCTGCTCCATCGCGCTCGCCACGCCAAACACTGTCGCTGGCAGGCCGAACTCATCGAACAGCCGCAACAGCCGCCACACGCCTGCCCGCGATCCATATTCGTAGAGCGACTCCATCGCCATCGCCCGCGCGGGATGGCTCTGCGCGCCCACCATCTCGGAGAGGAAAGCCTCCGATCCCCTGTCGCCATAAAGGACGGAATTTTCCCCGCCCTCCTCGTAATTGACGACAAACTGAACGGCCACGCGCGCCCCGCCCGGCCATTTGGCATGCGGCGGCGACTTCCCATAACCGATGAGGTCGCGCGTCACGCCCCCGCCCCATCATAGACGCCCAGCGCCGCATCGACGCCCGATCCCGCCGCCGTGAACCCTTCCCGGCGCAACGCCGTCTCCAGCGCCATCAGCGTATGCGCCACATGGTGACGCCGCGCATTGCCCGCCATCGTACCGATGCGCCAGATCTTGCCGGCCAGCGGCCCGAACGACGTGCCGATCTCGATCTCGAACTCCTCGCGCATCCGCTTGCGCAGGCTCTCGCCATTGACGCCTTCGGGTATGAAAACGCCCGTCGCGTTGAACATCTTGTTCTGCCTGTCGCCATAAACAGTGAGGCCCATCGCCTCCAGACCCGCCGCCATCGCGACGCCGGCCACGCGATGCCGTCCGATGCGCGCCCGCAGCCCCTCGCCCAGCACGATCCGCGCGCATTCCCGCGCCGCGTACAACATGCTGGCCGCTTCCGTGTGGTGGTTCAGCCGCTTGTCGCTCCAGTAATCCATCACCATGGCGAGATCGAAATAGTTCGACCCGATCATCGGCGCCGAGCCCGTCTTGTCACCCGCGCTCGCAATTCCCTTCTCGACATGCCGGCGCGAAAAAATGAGCTCCGCCGCACGGTCCGAAACCGTGATCGGCGCGATGCCCGGCGGCCCGCCCAGACACTTCTGCAAGCCCGCCGTCACGATGTCCGCGCCCCACGCATCCACCGGCACATCCATCCCGCCCAGCGTCGCCGTCGCATCGACATAGCTCAGCGCCCCTACCCCACGCGCCACCTCGCCCAGCCCCTCCAGCGGCTGCGCCATCGTCGTCGACGTATCGCCATGCACACACGCGATCAGGCGCGGCTTCGCGCGCCGCGCCGCCTCGGCAATCCGATCCATGGGAACAATCTCGCCCCACGGCGCCTCGACCACCTCGACCTTCGCCCCACACCGCTGCCCGATCTCCTGCAGCAGCAGCCCGAACCGCCCGGACGACACCACCAGCACCGTCTCCCCCGGCGCCAGCACGCTCACCAGCGACGCCTCGATCGCCGCGCGCGACGTCCCGTCGATCATGAACGTCCAGTGGTTCGTCGTCTGGAACACGCCGCGATACAGCGCCATCACCTGGTTCATGGTCGTCGTGAACTCAGGATCGAACTGCCCCAGCACCGCCGCAGACATCGCCCGCAACACGCGCGGATGC
>JAVBYB010000268.1 GCA_030824255.1 bacterium | reverse complement strand
TTGGCTCGACTATCTTTACTGGGATGTCGAACTGGAGACGTGAGGCTGGATTTCAGGCGGGAGTCGCCCCTAATGTCCCCTCCACGCTGGGAGGGCTCCGATGCCGCAATCGCTTTCGAACATGATGACGCCGGTTCTGGCGCTGGTTCTCTGGACGCTCGTCATTCTCGTCTGGCTCTACGCCCGCCGCATACCGGCGATGCGCAAGGCCGGTATCGACCCGGCCAAGATCAAGGGCTCGGAATCCTACGCTAGTATGCCCCCGATCAATCCCAAGGCGGTGTGGGTGGCCGACAACTACAATCACCTGCACGAACAGCCGGTGCTGTTCTACGCCCTGTGCGTTTACAGCCATCTCGTCGGTTCGGTGGATGGGTTCAACGTCGGTCTTGCCTGGACCTATGTCGGCATCCGCGTCGTGCACAGCCTGATCCAGATCACCACGAACTTCGTGCCGCTGCGCTTTGTCATCTTCAACATCGGCTCTCTCGTTCTCGTGGTTCTCGCCATCCGGAACGTGCTCGCACTCTTCGGCTTCTGAGCAATCATATAAGTCTTGACTTATATAAGCGACGCTTGCTATCTGCCTTGACAGCACAGGGATCAGATTGATGAGCATTGATGTCGCCGCCCATCTCGGCGCAGTCGCCCGCGTGGTCGAGGATCGCGTCCACGAAGGCCAGAAGATGCGCGTTGTGATCGCCTCGCGCGCCTACGACACCACGGTCGATGATCTGTGGGATGCGGTCACTGACAAGGCGCGCCTTGTCCGCTGGTTCGCTGAGGTCGATGGCGACCTGAAACCCGGCGGCCGCTTCCAGGTGAAGAACAACGCCAGCGGCACGGTCCTGTCCTGCGTCCCGCAGAAATCTGTTTCGGTCACCTGGGAATTCGGCGGCGCCGTCAGCTGGGTCAATCTCGCGTTTGAACCGACGAAAGACGGCGGCGCTCTCCTCACGCTCGAACACATCTGCCCGCTCAATCCGCACTGGGAGAAGTTCGGCCCCGGCGCTGTCGGCGTCGGCTGGGAGCTGGGTCTGCTCGGCCTCGGCATGCACATCCGTTCCGGCGAAGCGCGCGACAAGTTCGACGAACATGCCTGGGGCGTGTCGGAGGAGGGCAAGTCCTTCGTGTCTGCAACCGGCGCAGGCTGGATTGCCGCCGATATCGCTGGCGGCGAAGATGCAACCGCAGCAACAAAACGCGGCCAGCTCACGATCGCCTTCTACCGCGGCGAAGCTTCCGACCCCACCTGATCCATGCACGCCTTCGACGTCCTCGCCGATCCCGTCCGGCGCCGCATCCTCGAACTGCTTGCCACTGGTGAACACGCCTCCGGCGAGGTCGTCGACGTGATTGCAGGAGAGTTCGGCATCAGCCAGGCGGCTGTCTCCCAGCACCTGAAAGTGCTGCGCGACAGCGGCTTCGCGTCTGTCCGAGTGGAGGGAGCGCGTCGGGTCTATGCCGTCGATGCCGCGCCGATCCGCGAAGTGGATGAGTGGCTCGATCGATTCCGGGTGTTCTGGGCGGTGAAGCTGGACGCCCTCGCCACCGAGGTGGCGCGCGGGAAAAAGGCCCAGAAAAAGCCCTGAACACAGGGCTTCGGCCCGCCTCTGGACGGGCAGGCGGGCTTGCCCCATATGAGGCGCCTTCCTGAAGGACCACCATGGCCGCCCTGCCTGAATCCCGCCTGCGCCAGATGATCGACCGCTTCGAGCAGGTCGAGGCGCGCATGGGCGTGGCGACCGACCCGAAGGAGATCGTCCAGCTCTCCCGCGATCACGCCGAACTCAAGCGCGTCGCCGAGAAGGCCCGCGAAGTGATGACGCTGCGCAACCAGCTCGCCGAGGCCGAGGCGTTGATCGAGGACGCAACAGCCGACCGTGATTTCATCAACATGGCCATCGAGGAACGTGGCGAGCTGAAGGAAAAGCTTCCCGGTATAGAGCGCGAGATGCAGCTGATGCTGCTGCCGAAGGATCGCGATGACGATGGCTCCGCCATAATCGAGGTACGCGCGGGAACGGGCGGCGACGAGGCCGCACTGTTTGCTGGCGACCTCTGGCGCCAGTATCAGCGTTATGCCTCCGGCCGCGGCTGGCAGGTCGAACTTGTCTCCGCCACCGAAGGCGAGATGGGCGGTTACAAGGAAGTCGTGGCCCAGGTGAACGGCGCCGGCGTGTTCGGCCGCATGAAGTTCGAAAGCGGCGTCCACCGCGTGCAGCGGGTGCCTGCCACGGAAGCGCAGGGCCGCATCCACACTTCGGCGGCTACTGTCGCCATCCTGCCTGTGCCCGAAGAAGTGAACATCGAGGTCAAGGACCAGGACATCCGCATCGACACCTATCGCTCGTCAGGCGCAGGCGGCCAGCACGTCAACAAGACGGACTCGGCCGTTCGGATCACCCACCTGCCGACCAACATCGTGGTGACGTCCTCGGAAAAATCGCAACACGAGAACCGTCGTAAGGCGATGGAACAGCTGAAGATCCGCCTGTACGAGCGTGAGCGCGAGATGAAGGACACAGCACGCGCTGAGTCCCGCAAATCGCAGGTGGGCTCAGGCGACCGCTCCGAGCGCATCCGTACCTACAACTTCCCGCAGGGGCGCGTCACGGATCACCGCATCAACCTGACGCTCTACAGCCTCGACAAGTTCATCGAAGGCAGCATCGACGAAATGCTGGATGCCCTGATCGCCGAGG
>JAVBYB010000239.1 GCA_030824255.1 bacterium | reverse complement strand
CAGCGTCAGACGCGGCGTTGCATTGCCGAACCGCCCCGTCATCTCCATCGCCGACCCATCTGCGCGCCGCGCCATGTTCTCGCGAATGTCCAGCTTCAGCGGCCCATCGCCCCCCAGCCCGAACGCCGCCGCCTTCGCGTCGCTGGAAGGACCGCCGAGAAATACGTTGCGGTTCACCCGCACATCGCCTTCCTCGAAAGGATGATCGCCCCACTCACCCTTGTGCAGGTTGTAGTGCGCGAACCGCTTGCCCGCATTGTAGACGACATTGCCGCGCATCTCGCCTTGCGCGCCGCCCTTGAATAGCACGTTGCGCTCGCGGTTGTGCGCATAGAGCGAGTCCGCCACCAGCGCGTCCCGCACATTGTCGTGGATCAGCGTGCCCTTGGAATGCTCGCCTTTCGAATGCGTTGAGTTCGACAGCCCCTCCGCCACGATGTTCCGCACGAACCGCACAGTGTGCGACGTGTTCGCCCGCCACGCATCCACGGTCGCGCCCTCGAAACGTGGCCCCGACGCAGACAGACCCTCATCCGTCGCCCAGGTGATGGAGCAGTTCGATACCTCCACGCGCGAGGATGCATAGGCCGTGATCCCGTCGCATTCCCAGCCGCTCTTCTTGACGTGTCCCGCTTCGCCCGGCCGCACGGCGACATGCTGGATCACCACATTGTCCGCGCTGATTCCGATGCCGCCGCGAATGAACGTCACCAGCGACGGCGCCGTCTGCCCGGCAATGGTGAGATCGCCATTGTTGATCTTCACTGTCTCCAGCCCGAGGTCGATCACGCCGCCTGCCTCGAACACGATGATGCGCGGCCCCTTCGCCTTCACGGCTTCAATGAAGGATCCCGGCCCGTCAGGCTTCAGCGTCGTGACGCGAATGATGCGCCCGCCCCGTCCTCCCGAAATCTCCGTTGCGTCCTGCGCCTGCGCCTGGGCCGGCCCAGCCAGCGCCGCCGCCGAAGCCCCGAGCAGAAATCCTCGCCGCCCGATCATGTCCCGCGCGCTTTCGCGCCGGCATCGAGCACCGACACATCATTCGGCCGCATCGTCTCGAGATCCCACTGCGCCGGATCGAAGGCGCGCTGCGTCGGCGCGAACTCGGGATAGCCGCCCACCTCGTCCTCATGGTCGATGATCTCGCCGCGCCCCTCGGCCACATCGGCCAGCACGCGGACATCCTCGACATCGCGGTCCCACGGCCGCGCGCCCGCATGCGTCAGCACATGCGTCTCCACCTGAAGCGCGGGCAGGGCGACCAGACCCTCCGGCCAGTCAAGCGCCGTTGCGTGCGGAATGATCTTCGCGCCGGTCTGCCCATAGGAGCCAAGCTCCGGCAACGCGCTGCCCCAGCGATCCACCATCAGGTTGTCCGCGCCATGATAATCAAGATCGCCCTGTCCGCCGATCATCAGGAAGGGCATGCCCGCCGCCGTGTCCTGCCCGCCGCGCAGCACATTGCCTACCACCGTCATCCGCCCGTTCACCGCAGCAGTTGCGCCCCACTCATTGGCCATGAGGTTGTAGTGCAGCGCCCGCTGCCCCGGATTGTAGATGATGTTGTTGACCACCGTGCCATGTACGCCGCCCTTGAATAGCGGGTTTCGCTCGTAATTGTGCGCGTAGACATTGCCGATGATCAGGATCTCGCTGGCATTGTCGTGGATCAGCGATCCCTTCGAATGCTCCCCCTTGGGGTGCGCGGAGTAGGCAAGGCTCTCCGCTATGATGTTGTTGGAGAACGTCACCTTGTGGCTCGTCCCCTTGCGCCATTCCGCTTCGCTTGTCCCCGTGAAGCGCGGGCCCGATGCGGAGAGATTCTCGTCCGTCCCCCATGTCAGCGAACAGTGATCCACCACCACATTGTACGCTGCGACGCTGGAGATCGAATCGAAGTCCGGGCCTGCGCGCCATTTGCCGCCCGCCGATCCCGGACGGATGCGGAGGTGCTGCACGATCACATCGTGCGCCGCGATATCCATACCGCCCCGGATCAGCGTGATCCCCGGCGACGGCGCCGTCTGGCCCGCGATGGTGAGGAACGGCTCCGTCACGCGCAGCGTTTTCGCATCGAGATCGATCACCCCGCCCACCTCGAACACGATGATGCGCGGTCCCTTCGTCTCCACTGCGGCGCGGAATGATCCCGGCCCCTCGCTGTCGAGGTTGGTCACCCGCAGGATTTCGCCGCCGCGCCCGCCTTTCGTGTCCCCGGCCCAACCCAGCGGCGCTGGAAACCATGACGCAATTGGATCAGCCGCCACGAGGCTCGGCGATGCGTCCGCCGCGGTGGGCGCTGGCGCCGCGTCTGTCTTGCTCCCACATGCCGCTAGCATCAGCCCGGCAAGCGCTGCGATCGCCGTGAGGAGCTGTTTCGCCATCTCTCACCCCTGATTTCCACCCTGACCCTATGCGGCCAAAGCAACAATTGACACCGGTTTCCCAAGAGCGCAACTGTGGCTCGTAGAACGTGAGTCAGTCAGTCTGGACGGGATAACCCGCCGGCCTCCGGGAAAACAGTCATGGAAGTCGAAATCCTCGTCAGGGAAGGGGAAACCGCCGCCGCTCTTGTGGCTGCGCGCCGGGCGCATCGTGCGCTCGATGGTTTCCCCGGTCCGATCCCGGAGACGATGGAAGAGGGCTACCGCATCCAGGACGCCTGCCTCGCCCTTTGGCCTGATGTTACGGTGGGCTGGAAGATCG
>JAVBYB010000316.1 GCA_030824255.1 bacterium | reverse complement strand
CCATTAGGGCCGAGCACTCTGAGAAGATCAGGAAGGTTTCATGAAGCGTCAGCGGGGGCGCGGGCGTAAGCCCGGCGGCGGCGGCGGTGGTGGCGGCGGTGGTGGAAACCACAACCACAATCACGGCAACCGGTCGCTCGAGAGCAACGGCCCGGATGTCAAAATCCGTGGTACAGCCGCGCAGATCTACGAGAAGTACGCACAGTACGCCCGGGACGCACAGTCCGGCGGCGATCGCGTGAAGTACGAGAACTATCTCCAGCACGCCGAGCACTATTATCGCGTGATGGCGGCGACGATGCCGCGCGAGCGCCTGCTGCAGCAGCAACAGGAAGGCGGCATGCAACAAGGCCAGCAACCGACGGTTGAAGGCAATGTTCCGCACCAGGAAAATGTCGTGAACGCCGATCAGGGCGAAGCGGTTCGTCCGGTTGACGAAGCCGCCGGCGACTCTGACGACGGTGATGACGAAGTTGAAGCGTCCGACGAGGCAGAAGAGGCTGAAGCCGCTGCCCCGGAAGCACGCAAGCAACAGGCCCAGCAGGTCCAGCAGGTCCAGCAGGATCAGGATGGCGCCGATGGCCAGGAAGGCGGACGCAATCGCCGCCGCCGTGGTCGCCGGCGTCCCGCTGATGGCGAAGGCCCGAAGGCTGGCGGTGGCGACACCGAAGCTCGCTCGGCGCTCGACAGCCTTGCCCGCAAGCAGGGCGCCCTCACGGGTGGTTGAGCCAGTGGCGGATATCCGCCACAGCTGAAAGTTCGATAGGCCGGACGGGTCGCGTTGGATGAACGCGGCCCGTTCGTACATCTGGCGCATGACACGACGCTTTATCCTCACGGGCGCGCCCGGCGCGGGCAAGACCGCACTGCTGCGACGGCTGCAGGCGCGCGGGTGCGGCGCCGTCCAAGAAGCGGCGACGGACCTGATCGCGGCGGCGCAGGCGCGGGGTCTGGATGCGCCCTGGGAGCAGCCGGCATTCGTTGACGAGATCGCAACGCTGCAGGCCGTGCGCGAAACCGCGCCGGCGCAAGCGCATGTGCGTTTCTCGGATCGGTCGCTGATCTGTACGGTCGCGTTGGCGGAATTCTGCGGACATCCGGTTTCGGCGAGACTGCTTGCCAGCGTGGAGCGAGTGGCGTCGTCGGGATGGTTTCAGCGGCGCGTCTTTTTCGTCGAGCAACTGGGATTCATCGTGAATACCGATGCGCGGCGGATCACGCTCGACGAGGCGCGCCGGTTCGATGCGCTGCATGCGGCGGTCTATGGGAGGTTCGGATTTGAACTCGTGCGCGTGGCGCCTGAATCCATCGACGCGCGGGCGGACGCGGTTATGTCAATGATTGCCGCGTGAAGCGTGCGACGTGCGCCGCTGCGTTCGACCGGCTGAGTCGCGGCAGCCGCTTCAGGCGGCAACGTAACGCTGAAGGATATCGTCGCGCAAAGCGTTGATCCTGGCGGCTTCGGAGTCGGTGAGGAAAAAGAGAACTGCGGCCTGTCCATTGTCGGCGGCCCAGAAATGCCGGCCATCGGCGATCGTCGTTTCGATGTCGCTCATGAAGGCGGCGAGCGCGTCGGGATCGGCCCAGTCATTGTTGATCCGCGCGATGATCGTGCGCGGGCGGCCATTCATCGTGTAGGTGATCCTGGCGGTCTCCTTGTCGATTTCGCCACGCCTTCCAGGACCCGCGAAATCGTCTGACAGTTGCGTTGCGAGATCTGGCTGGCCGGTGATGCGCAGCACCTGCGTGAAAGCCCGCACATAATCGCCTCTCTCCACGAGGCATTCCATGTCGAAATTCAAGCCACGTTCGCAGAAGAAGCGACCCCACGGTTCAGATTCAACCTCGCTGCCGAACATGACGAGCAGGAGCAGGTAGGGGTCGCTTTCATAGGCGGCGCGGGGCCATGATGTGAGAAGTTCTTCGATCGAGCGCCCCGGCGCCATCAGAAGCCCCGCTTCCTTGAGCGCGTCGATCTGTGTCTCAAGCGGAATGTCGGGGCCGCGCCAGGCGCCTGGATAGACCGTTTCGGATTCAGGCGGGCGCTGTGGATTGGCCATCGGCTCCAGTGGGCCTGCGCCTTGCGTTTCAGCCGCCTTCCATTCGCGCCACGTGCGCCAGACGCAAATGGCGGCGGCAATGCCGAAGGCCAGCGCCATCAACCATCCGGACGCATCGCCTTTCGGACCGAGCGCAATGGAGACTGCCCAGAACGCCATGACGAGTGCAGCTGCGCCCCAGGCCAATGCGACAATCCGGTTCATGACTTGAAGACCCGCGTTTCAATCCACGTTGTTGGCGCGCAGGCGGTCGATCTCTTCGCGGAGCTGTTCGATGCGGAGTTCGCGTTCGACGGATTGTTCGGCCGAGAGAAACCTGCGGAACTTGAACAGGACCCAGACGCTGTAGGCGGACGCTGCGCCCAGCGCAAAAAGGAACAGGGCAAGGCCGCTGTCATTGTTGGCCCACGCGCCCTGTGCGGCGATCAGGAAGAGTAGCGTGAAAAGGATGTTGCCGCCGATGCAGGCGATCTGTGCGTGAAGCGGCATGGCTGTTCTCCCCGTTGGACAGAGAGTGATGGGTCACGGGGCAGACGGCAAGGTGGGCGGTTTGACGGGGTTCCGGGCAGGCGATTGGATTGTCTGTGGGCTGGCGGGGACAGATGGCTGTCATGCAATCATCATGGGTGTTGTGGGCGCAATCGGCCTCTGGT
>JAVBYB010000011.1 GCA_030824255.1 bacterium | reverse complement strand
GCCTCCTGCTCGCCGCGTGCGATTCAGGCGCGCCGGCAGACCCCGCCGCCGCGCCCGCGCCGGAAGCCGAAGCCCTGCTCGAAGGCGAATCCCCCCTCCTCGCGGTCGACACGTCCTCGCGCAGCTGCACCGACATCGCCGCTCTCGCCGCCGCCTTCAGCGAGCCTGAACCCTTCGCCTCGCTGCGCACCGGCAAGGTCAAGCTGGACGGCCGCGAACTGGACGATGCCTTCACCACCGCCGTCGCCCCGGCTGGCGCGAGTTGCAGCATGGGCCTGATGGACGGGCCGGGTGAGCCGGCCACAAGGATCCATGTGGTCAACTGCCAGCTCTTTTCCTCCGGCATGATCGATCGCGAAGCCAACGCCGCAAAAGCCAAAACCGTGTTCGACGCCGCGGCGCGCGACATGCGCGCCTGCCTGCCCGCAGAATGGACCGCACGGGATGGCAGCCAGGTTGCCGTCGATTCGACCGAGGTGATGATCTACGAGACCCGCGCCGACGCCGAGCGCGCGATGACAGCGAGCTATTACACCTTCCCCGTCGAGCTGCGGAAGGAATGGTCGGAAGGAAGCGCTCGCGCACAGCAGACCACGGGCTGGCGCGTCACGCTGAACTTCCAGAAGGACGTTCCCGCAAGCTGACCCCGCGCGCGCACGCGCGCTGCCCTGAAGGTGGAGGCGCCACATGGCTGCCGCGTCACGACTGGACACGATCATCGAAACGCCCCGGCTGATCCTGAAGCCGCCAACGCTCGCCGAATTCGAGCCATGGTGCGCCTTCATGGCCGATGAGGAATCCGCCCGCTACATCGGCAAGGCCCAGCCCCCGGCCGTCGTCTGGCGCGGCATCTGCACCATGATCGGCTCATGGCATGCCGAAGGCTTCGCCATGTTTTCCGTCTTCGAGAAGGCGACCGATCGCTGGGTCGGCCGTCTTGGCCCTTGGCGCCCGCATGGCTGGCCCGGCAACGAGGTCGGCTGGGGCGTCATCCGCGATGTCCAGGGCAAGGGATACGCGCTCGAAGGCTCGATCGCGTCGATGGACTTCGCGGTGGACGTGCTCGGCTGGACCGACATCATCCATTCCATTCACCCGGACAATGTGAACTCGCAGAAGCTGGCCCAGCGCCTAGGCTCGGTGAATCGCGGACCGGGCAAGATGCCCCCGCCCTACGAGAACGATCCCGTCGACCTGTGGGGGCAGACGGCAGACGAATGGCGCGCGCGCCGCTCCGATATGTGGGACAGCGTCATCCGCTGACGCTGGTTGCGCCATCGAGCCGGTAGGGATGGATGAAGCCATCGGCCTCGTAGGTGCGCCCGCCCCAGTAATCGCCTGGCACGTGCCAGATGCGCACCTGTGACCAGTCATTGTCCGGCGACACATCGATCACCGGTACATTGACGCTGATCTCGCCATTCTTGAGCCAGTTGGCGTGGTCCACGCGCACCAGCCGGGCCGTCACCACCTCGCGCACATAGGACACATGCCCGCGCGTGACATCGTTATAGCCCCGCAGCACCAGCACCGACCCCGGCGCAGGGCGGCCCGAGCGGACATAGATCTTCGCCGCTTGCGCCCACCAGGTCACGGCGTCGCCCCAGATCTGGATGCCTGACAGGAGCCGGGCATAGGGCACGCATTCGGAATGCGGCTGGTCAGCGATCACGAGCGGGACGGTGGCCGCATCATAGGGAATCGCGGTCAGGTCCAGCGGCGCGGCCCGGACCGCCGAGGCGGGCGCCGGCGACGGCGTCAGGGTCACGATGGCGGCGGCCGGAGCGCGGCTGGCATAGGAAATCGGGGCGCGTCCGCCGCTGGCGCAGGCCGCAAGGGCAAGGCCGGCCAGCCCCGTCAGGGTGACCTTTTTCCAGCTTTTCCTGCCCGGTGATGGTGACATGCCGGCCGAAAATGAGGCGCAACAGATGAGCGCCCGATGAACAAGGGATACCCGATCGCAGTTGGGCTAGCCGCCACATGGACTTCCCGGCCCGTATCTGGTCTATGCGGCGCCTGACTGCTTGACCGCAAGAGGATGAAATGACGGGCAAAATCGTTACCGTTTTTGGCGGTTCCGGCTTTCTCGGCCGGCATGTGGTGCGGGCGCTGTGCCGCCAGGGCTGGCGCGTGCGCGTGGCGTGCCGCCGTCCCCACCTGGCGGGCGATGTGAAACTGGCCGGCGATGTCGGTCAGGTCCAGCTGGTTCAGGCCAATGTCCGCAACCGTCCCTCGATCCAGCGCGCGCTCGAAAACGCCGACGCGGTCGTCAATATGGTCGGCGTCCTCACCGAGCGCGGCTCCCAGTCCTTCCACGGCACGCAGGCGCTTGGCGCCACGAACATCGCTGAACTGGCCGCCGAGGCCGGAATCAAGACCTTCGTCCTCGTGTCCGCCATCGGCGCCTCCGAGCAGTCCCGCTCGCGCTACGCCCAGACCAAGGCCGAAGCCGAAGCAGCGACCCGCAACGCCATTCCGACCGCCGCCATCCTGAGGCCGTCCATCTTGTTTGGTCCTGAAGACGGCTTCTTCACGCGCTTTGCCGAACTGGCGCGCATGAGCCCGGTCCTGCCGCTGATCGGCGCCAGCACGAAATTCCAGCCCGTCTATGTCGGCGATGTCGCGCAGGCCACAGCCGCCGCGCTGAAGCCCGAAGCCGCCGGCAAGACCTATGAGCTCGGCGGGCCGCGCACCTACACGATGAAGGAACTGCT
>JAVBYB010000155.1 GCA_030824255.1 bacterium | reverse complement strand
GCAATGGACGGAGGGTGCGTTGAAGGTCGCCTCTTTCGCGCTCGTGGGCGTCGTCTGGATAAGCTCGGCGATCTTCGGAGCCTACATCCTTGCGTACTATGGCGGGGCGATCCCGGCGGGGACGATGCAGCAGTGGAATGCCACGCTGCCGGCTCTCTATGAGGCGCATACGCCGGTGGCGTCGTTCGGCATGGGACTGCATTTCTTTGCGGGGGCAACGCTGTTGCTGCTCGGACCGGTGCAGCTGATTGGCGCGGTGCGCAGGCGCGCGCCGGCGGTGCATCGCTGGATCGGGCGGGTCTATGCGTTCGCGGCGTTTGCGGCCGGCGTGGGCGGCCTGATCTTCATCGCGCTGAAGGGCACGGTGGGCGGCTGGATGATGACGGCTGCGTTTGCGGCGTATGGCGCGCTGATGGTGCTGGCATCGGCGCAGACGGTGCGGCACGCCATGGCGCGGAATATCGATGTGCACCGGGCCTGGGCGATCAGGCTGTTCGCGCTGGCCATCGGGTCATGGCTCTATCGCATCGGGTATGGGCTTTTCTTCGCAATCATGGGCGCGGAGGATCCGGGCCACACGGCGACGTTCGATGGCTGGTTTGATTATGTGATGGACTGGGCGTTCTTCGTCCCGCCACTGATCATCGCGGAAATGTTTATCCGCGCGCGGCGCACGGGCGGTTCGACCGTGGGGCGGGTCGGCGCGACGGCTGTGCTCGGCGCGAGCGCGGGCCTGATCGCGTTTGCGACGTTCTTCTTCACCGTGATCGGCTGGGGGCCGGCGATCCTGATGCGGTTCGGGGCGTGACGCGGCGTGGTAAACACCGCGCGGCAACTTGATGGCGCTGTAGCCATTCTTGCGACGCAGATCTCCGCTAGCGTGCCCGTCGTTGAGGGGACGGCGCATGTCATACTTCCTGATCCTTATGTTCGCTTGCCACATCCTGCCCGTCGGGCTGGCGATCTGGGGCATGACCAACAGGTCGCCGTGGATTCACGTGCCGTCTATCCTCGTGCTGATGATGGATCTCGGTGGAATAATGCTGGCCCCGGGCGTCACCAGCGACGGCATGTTTCCCGCGGCCGCCGCGTGGATCGTCCTTGGCCCCGTGGTTCTGGCGCTGTTGCTGGCGCAAGCCGTTACTGAAGCGCCGCTATGTATGCTGCCCCTGTTCGCCATGGGCCTGCTTGCCGGCGTCATCACGTGGATCTGGTTATGGCGACGCGCCAGGCTGCGCGCCTGGACATTTGCGGCCGTGTTTGCAGCCGCCGGCGCGGCGTGGATCACGGCAGAAGTCAGCGCCGAGGCCGCCATGCGCATCTCGGCGCAGGGCGTCGGCCCGTACTGCAACTATCGCCGGCTGCCGGCGCCTAAGATGTTCACCGCGGGCCTCTCCGAGACCGGCACGGGCGTCCCGTCGCACGGTGCGCTGTCCAGCCAGACACACCAGTACATCTGGAGCTTCCGGGAAACACGTTGGGTGGTCCGCGAACAGTGTCAGGGCGGACAGTGCTGGTGCTACACCGGCAGCCACGGCCTGCCCAACAAACCTTTCTCGTAAGCCGCCCGCAGGATTCTTGACCCCGGGACGTGCGCGTCCCAAACAGGCCCACGTCACAGGGAGTTCTCGTCATGACCCGCATCGCATTCATCGGCCTTGGCAATATGGGCGGGGGGATGGCTGCGCGGCAGGTTGTCGGCGGGCGCGAGGTTTCGGCGTTCGATCTGAGTGCGGCGGCGGTTGCGAAGGTTGTCGGTGCGGGGGCATTGGGCGCGGCGTCTGTGGCGGATGCGGTGAAGCGGGCGGATGTCGTCATCACCATGCTGCCCGCTGGTCCGCATGTGCGGAAGGTATATGCCGAGGACATCCTGCCGAACGCGCCGAAGACGGCGCTGCTGATCGATTGCTCCACCATCGACGTAGATTCGGCGCGGGCTGTGGCGACACAGGCGACGACGGCGGGGTTCCGGTTTGCGGATGCGCCGGTGTCGGGCGGGACGGCGGCGGCGGATGCGGGAACACTGGCGTTCATGGTGGGGTGTGACGAGGCGGTGTTTGCGGATGTTGAAGAGGCGCTGAAGCCGATGGCGCGGGTTGTGATCCGCGCGGGTGATCATGGCGCGGGGCAGGCGGCGAAGATCTGCAACAACATGCTGCTGGGCATTTCAATGATCGGCACGTGCGAGGCGTTTGCGCTGGCGGAGAAGCTGGGCCTCGCGCCGGATCGCTTCTTCGAGATTGCGTCGAAGTCCTCGGGCCAGTGCTGGTCGCTGTCGACCTATGCGCCGTGGCCGGGCGTGGGACCACAGACGGCGGCTGACCGCAACTATGAGGGCGGGTTCGCGGCCGCGATGATGCTGAAAGACCTGAAACTGGCACAAGAGGCGTCAGCGCGGGCTGGCGCGACGACGCCGATGGGCAATCATGCCGAGGCGCTCTACGCGCTGTTCGACCGGCTGGGCTATGGTGGCAAGGATTTTTCCGGAGTGCTTCAGATGCTGCGCGGACAGCTGGATACGTTGAAGGCCTAAGCCGGGGATATTTGATCTGGATCAAACCCAAAGCGGGGCGAAGTCTAAACGCCGCATCCTCGCATTTTAACCAGTTGGGAATGCGCTGCCAGCAATGATTACGTCCAAGCCGATACTCTCGTCGGCAGGGAACGGGTTAGATCCAATGACATCGCAGGGTGAACTTTCCGAACGCCTGGGCT
>JAVBYB010000255.1 GCA_030824255.1 bacterium | reverse complement strand
AGGGGGCGACCATCTTGGCGACGTGGACTTCCGTCTTCGAGACGGCGTGGACGTAGATGAACTCCGGCTCCGAGCCATCCTGATTGGAGCGGATATAGGCGAGCGTCGTGCCGGTGGGATCGTGGGCCGGCGGGGCTGGCTGGGCCGCTGCGGCGGTTTCCTGCGAGGCGATGAGCGGCAGGGCGAAGCTGGCAGCGGCCATCACGATCATGCAGCCGAGGGCCGTGTAGATGTAGACCTGCAGCGTCCTGCGCAGTTTCGGGTCTGCCTTGTCGTCATGCTCGTGGAAGAAGGCGGAGCGGAACATGTTGGTCATGAACAGGCCGGGCTGTCGGCCGCCGCCGCGCTGTTGCTCGACGCGATAGGACAGCCGGATCGCCAGGATCCAGAAAACGAGCCCGATCAGCGCGAGGACGCCGAGGAAAACGAGAAGCGCAACAGCCATGGCGTGATTTGCGCCGAAACGTTGGGTGGCGTCCAGATCGCTGACGCGGAAATCAGATACCGGCGAGCGCGCGGGCGGCAAACCCGATCACGAGATAGACAATGCTGAGCACGAGGGCAAAGACGCCCCAGGCGCGCACCATGCTGGCCGATGCCGCAAGGGCCGAGCCGAGCTTCAGGAGGCCTTCGGGCACGGCCAGCAGGAGGATGCCCTTGATCAGGATCGCCCAACCCAGGAGCGAGACCAACGCGGCGGGGAAATCGGCCCAGACAGAATGGACGATGACAAGCGCCATGCCCAGCGTGACGGCGAAGAGCGTGGCGAGAAAGGAGAGGCCGGCGCTGCGTTCGAAATCCTCAAGCGTGGCCTTCATGCGCGTAGGCGAGAGCAGTGCTGCAAGCGCTACCGCGAGGATGATCACACCGTACGCGCGGGACAGTGTGATGGTGAGGGGGATGAGGGTGTCGAACATCAGCACATAACGCCGTACACGTTGTTTGGTTCTGGTTATCCGGTCCTTGTGCCGTAAATCTTGTGACGCTGTCTTTTTGTTTTGCCGATTTCCGCGACAGGTTCGGGCTTTCTTGCGACCTGATTGAGTATCATGTCGCGCACGGCTTCGGTGTCACGAATGTTCTCAACATAGGCTGGATACACCGCGTAATTGTACAACCATCTCGGCATACCGCGAGCTCTCATCATGAAATGGGCGAAGTGTATGATGCCACGACCTCGTCCTCCCCGAACGAGATGCTCATTCATTTCCGCGTAGTTCCAGTAGGACCAACGAAAGGGCCAAACTGCCGAGATGAATATGACACGCCGATCAGTGGCCAAGAATTGACGCGACAGCATTTCGACAAGCCACCAGACAAGAAACGGAGATGAAAACACAAGAAAAGGGACTATCGCTCCCGGCAGTCCCATCGCCGTAGTGAAGCCCCAAATCACGAGCCACCACGCAACAACGGCGGCGACCACGCCCAATCCACGACGCCCCAAGCCCGGCTGACGCACTGCCCACAGTACCGTTTCACCAGAAACAAGACGCCGACGTGCGGCCTTTATGACTTTTGGGTTCTTGTGCAGCTCCCCCATCTCGCCGCTCACATCTCCTTCGGTGGCGCGTGGGCGTCGATCTGGATCCAGGTCTGTTCGGAGAAGGCGAGAAGATCGCCTGCTTCGTTGAAGAGGGCGGAGCCGGCGAAGTGCTTGCGGCGATCGCGGCCTTGGGCCCGGGCGACGACGACGATGGGTTGGTCGGTGCGTGGACGTTCGAGAATGCGGGCGGACATGCGGCCGAGCAGGATGGGTTCTGCATTGATGGCGAAGGCGCCGGGGCAGTCGAGCGCGGCCCAGAGGAATTCAGGGGCGACAAGGCCCGAAGCGTCGGCGAGGTCTGGCGATGGCTGCCACGGCGCGGCGACGATCGGGAAGCTGTTGGGGTTCTCGATGCCGGCGGGGTCCTTCAGCCAGTCAGCGAAGATGCGCAGACCGTCGCCTTCCGCGCGGGCGGGGCCGCAGACGAAGCAATGCGGCAGGACGTGATCCTGCAGGTTGCGATAGGTGGCGGCGGCGACGCTGGCGGCCTGCAGACCGGGGGATTTCACGTCCGGCGTTTCGAGGTGCACGGCGCGGGCGGACATGATGAAGATGCGGGTGGAGGCGTCGTCGGTCATGATGTCGAGGCCGCCGGGAGCGGGGTGGGCGCGCAGCGTCTGTTCAAGCGGGATTGGCGCGCGGATCGTGACCTCGACGGCTTCGGCGTCTGCGAGCAGGGTGGCGACAAGGCCAGCGGAATACCCGCCATTGCCGGAATCATGCGGGCCGTTGAAGCGGCGGGCGATGCGCAGCGTATCCGGGCGAAGCGTGTATGGGTCAGTCTTGGTCATGCCGATAGATTAGCCCCGACCGAGTGGCCATGACCAGCGTCCCGATGGCCGATGCCCGTGCGCAAAGGACTATTCGTCAAATTCCTTGTGGTGATGGCCGTTGCCATCCTGATGCGACGCGTCGTCATCCAACGCGCAATGATTGTGGCCTTCGCTGTCATGATGGTGAAAGCCGGGCTGGCTGGCTGGCGAGGGGGCCGTCGGCCTTAACCGCTAATTCTCGATGGCGAGGCCGGCCTCGCGCCAGGCCTTCATCCCGCCGTCGAGAGCAGCGGCGTGCGTGAAGCCGAGGGAGCGGAGGGTGGCGGCGGCGAGGGTGGAGACCTTGCCGAAGTCACAGACCGTGACGATGCGGACGGTCGGGTCGGGGAAGGTGTCGTTGACGCG
>JAVBYB010000186.1 GCA_030824255.1 bacterium | reverse complement strand
TGCCGTAGTATTATCCGGGTAAAATTCAAAGGTCAATTATACCCGGATAAAATCGCTTAGTTCGCCCTAAAGGCTGGCGATGTATCCAGATCAGCATATTTCCGCTTTTGTGCGTGTGATCGCAGGAGACGTGCATGAAGATGAACATCACCGTTGAGTGCACGCCGGAAGAAGCGCGCGCTTTCCTGGGGCTCCCGGACATCACGCCTGTGAACGAAGCTCTGGTCGGCGCCGTGAAGCAGCGCATCGAGCAGAACATCGAGATGGTCAGCCCCGAATTCTACCTGAAGCAGTGGTATTCGATGGGTGGGCAGGCCAGCGAAAGCTTCATGCAGATGATGACCGCCGGCGCCCGCGCAGCCACCGGCGAAACGCCGGGCAAGAAGGGCTGAGACGGCCCGTCCTGTGGCGGCTTCCCGCGTCATCGGCTAAGACGCGCGCGGCCAGAGGGATTCGAGCATGTCTGATGTCGCAAAGCGCAACGCCGCAGAAGCGGCGCTGAAACTTGTCGAGCCGGGCATGATCCTTGGCCTCGGCACGGGCTCCACCGCAGCGATCTTCGTGAAACTCCTGGCGGAGAAGGTGAAGGCGGGCCTCAGCATAACGGGCACGCCCACATCTGAAGCGACGGACAAGCTCGCCCGTTCACTTGGCATTCGCATTGTCTCGCCGGATGAACTCTCGCGCATCGACCTGACCATCGACGGCGCGGACGAGTTCGACCCAAAGCTCAATCTCATCAAAGGCGGTGGCGCTGCCCTGCTGCGCGAGAAGATCATCGCCGAAGCGTCTGACCGCATGGTCGTGATAACCGATCCGACCAAGCAAGTGCAGGTGCTCGGCAAATTCCCGTTGCCGGTGGAGATCAATTCATTCGGCTCCGAACTCACCCGCCGCCGCATCCACACCAGGCTCGACGAGATTGGCCTTGGCGATGCAAAGTCGTCCTGGCGCATGGCGACGGCAGAAAGCCTGCTTCACACTGACGGCGGCCACCTGATCCTCGACCTCGCTTGTGGCCAGATTCCGGACGTCGCCGGGCTGGGCGCGCTGCTGGATGATCTACCCGGCGTCGTCGAACACGGCCTGTTCATCGGCTATGCCAGTCAGGTGATCGTGGGTGAGGACGCAGGGGCCAGAATTGTGGGCATTTCCTAGCTCCTTGCCGTTCCGAAAGCTCTAGGGTTTGGCCGCCACGGATGTTACACGCCTGCCCAAACCGGTCAGAGCGTCAGACAGGAACCGACCATGAATTTCTGGAAGCCCGCCATCATCGCCGCCGTCCTGGCTGCGGCTGGTTGCCAGCCTGTCGGCACGCCGCTGGGCGAACAGCGCCTCGCCGACAAGATCGCCGAAGTCCTCATCAGCGAGGATGATCTAGGCGGCATGGCTATGCAGCAGGTTCAGGGCCTCTTCCAGCAGGGCGCAATTGCGCAGGACCGTGCGAGCCAGGTCGGTCTCGCGCTGAGCCGCGAGCTTCGTGCTGAACTGCCCAAGCTGCGCAAGACGCTGGCTGACGATCTGGTCAGCGAGTTCAACATCAAGGAGCTGCAGTTCTTCCACGAGCAGCTGACCTCCGAAATCGCCAAGAGCGTGAACGAGAAAGCCAGCACCGCAATGGCCAATACCGGCCAGCAGCTGCAGACGCTCTCGCAGGACGCTGCTACCCGTGCCATCGCCCGCGTCAACGCTGGCTGGCCCACAGCCGCGCCCTCCCAACCGCCGCAACCCGAGTTGCCGCCGGGCTTCGAGCTTCCGCCGGGTATGGAGCTGCCGAACTAGGCCCTTCGCACATTGCCCCAGGGGGCGTTGGTGCTAGCTTGCCGGGCGGCGCCGCGCTGTTTGCGGGCATGTTGGAGAATGCGATGCGCACGATTGCTGGACTTGGCATTGTTGCGATGCTCGCCCTTGGCGGCGCTGCGTGGGCTACACCGCCGGGGGTCGCCGAGAAGCAAGGATCTTTCCTCTCGCCTGAGGGCAAGCCACTTTACACGTTCGGCAACGACCGTACGGCCGGAAAGTCCGCCTGCAACGGCCAGTGCGCCGCCGCCTGGCCGCCCCTGGCTGCGGCTCCCGGCGCTGCGGATGATGGCGACTGGACCGTGGTGACGCGCGATGATGGCTCAAAACAGTGGGCCTACAAAGGCAAGCCGCTCTACACCTATCGCGCCGATGCGCCGAACCAGGCGCCGACGGGTGTCGGCCCTGCGTGGCCGCTGGTTGTGAAGTAGGGGGAGACGATCGGTTGGGGATGATGCGTTCGGTTCGCTGGGATGTGCCGTTTGCCGATCGCCATCCTTACAAGCTCATTCTGCGGTTTATTGGCCAAGACATGTATGGCGTGTTCATTGAGGTTGAAGCCATCGATGATCGTCCAGGCAAGTGGCAGGTTCGCTTCACTGATGTCATTGGCCTGAAGTGTAGCAACGAGTCCTATTTCGATTGGACAAAATGGTCTGACAGCGTCGAAGCCTCTCATCAGGCACGTGCCTATATCGTTGAAGATGCGCCGTGGCGCGATGAGTTCTGGAACGGCCGAAGTGGCGATGTCGTCAAAGGAACTCACTATGTTATCTCAACTGGTGACGACCACTTTGAATGTCTGGCCGGCCGCTTTGAGCTGTTCCCGTCAGGATTTGATCCTCACGAGGCGCACGCCAGATTTCTGGCGTCCCTTCCTCAAAAGCCCCCGAAACCCTAGATAGGCGGTTGCACACAGCCCGGG
>JAVBYB010000393.1 GCA_030824255.1 bacterium | reverse complement strand
CTCTTCGCCGCCTTTGCTGGTCAAGAGCCACCCTGCAAATGCCGCGCTCGAGGAGAGCATAAACAGCGCCATCTCTTCCGGGATTTCGTCAGACGGGTCAATTTCGGCATGCCGGATGCCCTTTTCGTCCGACGTCCATCCATACAGCGTGGTCAGAGCTTTTCTCAAAGCTGGATGCAGAGGACGGCGGTTTTCCAATGCCTTCAGAGCGTCCGGAAGCGTCGCTGCGGATTTTCCACTAGCGATTTTCGCTGCGCTTTCAACAGCGTGGATGCTTTCGCGTATACTCGCCTTATAGTTTCCAGAACCGATAGCTGAAGCAGCTTCTCTCAAGTGCTTTTGAGAAGCAGCCCCACCTGCCTCTCCCAAGCGGAGATAATCAGCGGATAGCCGTTGAGCTTGGTCGTTCGTTGAAACAGGAAATAGCGTGGGCGGGTTAGCATCATCCCCTACGGCGCCTACCAACCGATACGCGATGCGCTCACGTTCCAACGTACCTTTGAGGTCTTCGAAATATTCGTTGGCGCAGAATTCTTGACGGCAGAATGCTTCGATCAAAGCAAGTATTTTCGGCCCAGACAGTGTCTCGATTTGCTTGCGCAAATAAGTGCGCATGCCTTGTTCGTAGTCTGGAAAATCGTCCCCAAACTCTTCGAAAAAGTCAGTCCAAAGAGGTCCGAGGTGATCGTGATCGCCGTTGTCTTCAATCGACGTGAGGATAACGCCCATCAGGTCTATGCGGACGCGGCGGGTGACGTCGTGGCCTTGGAGCTGTTGAGGCAGCTTTAGCCCTTCAGCGGCCAGAAAACCCAGTTTCTGCCTCCGCTCAAGTTCGTCCATCACCCCACCTTCACCCGCGTCGCCGCCTCCGGCAGGTCCTCACCAAACGCCCGCTGGTAGAATTCCGCGATCGTCGGCCGCTCCAGCTCGTCGCATTTGTTCAGGAAGGTCAGCCGGAAGGCCATCCCCACATCCCCCGCGAAGATGATCGCGTTCTGGGCCCAGGTGATCACCGTGCGCGGGCTCATCACCGTCGAGATGTCGCCGTTCATGAAGGCGTTGCGGGTCATGTCGGCGACGCGGACCATCGCGGCGATGCGGCGGCGGCCCTCGGCGTCCTGCCACTCCGGCACCTTGGCGGCCACGATGTCCGCCTCGACGTCGTGGTCGAGGTAGTTGAGCGTGGTGACGATGTTCCAGCGGTCCATCTGACCCTGATTGATCTGCTGGGTGCCGTGATACAGGCCCGAGGTGTCGCCCAGGCCGATGGTGTTGGTGGTGCTGAACAGGCGGAAGAATTTGTTCGGCCGGATGACGCGGTTCTGGTCCAGCAGGGTCAGGCGGCCCTGGGCCTCCAGCACGCGCTGGATCACGAACATCACATCGGGGCGGCCGGCGTCGTATTCGTCGAAGCACAGGGCGATGGGACGCTGGATGGCCCAGGGCAGCATGCCCTCGCGGAACTCGGTGATCTGCTTGCCGTCCTTGAGGACGATGGCGTCCTTGCCGACCAGATCGATGCGGCTGACGTGGCTGTCCAGGTTCACGCGCACCATCGGCCAGTTCAGGCGGGCGGCGACCTGTTCGATGTGGGTCGACTTTCCGGTGCCGTGATAGCCCTGGACCATGACGCGGCGGTCGAAGGCGAAGCCGGCGCAGATGGCCGTGGTCGTCTGCGGATCGAAGCGATAGGCCTCGTCGATCTCGGGCACATGGCTGTCGCGCTCGGTGAAGACCGGCACGACCATGTCGGAATCGACGCCGAAGATCTCGCGCACCGTCGCCTTGCGGTGCGGTTCGAGGGTCAGGAGAGGGTCGGGGGAGGCGTCGAGCGGGGAGGTCATGCGCATCCCTTAGAATTCCAGCGCGGCGGGGTCCAGCGGGGGCCTTCCGCCCCCGTGCGAGAACGGCGCTTTACAGCGACGCTCTGTTGTCGTAATAACTGACTGGTCAGTTATTAGAGAAACACGATGTTGCCGCCCGGCGAACCCAAATTCCGTCGTCGCCCCGAGGCGCGGCCGGCCGAGATCCTCGCCGCCGCCTTGGAGGTGTTCGCCGAGCGCGGCTTCCAGGCCGCGCGGCTGGAGGAGGTGGCCAAGCGGGCGGGCGTGTCGAAGGGCGCGCTGTATCTGTATTTCGAGACCAAGGCCGACCTGTTCCGGGCCGTGGTCACCGACGCCATCTCGCCCAACATCGAACGGGTCAAGGCCATGGCCTCGGCGGAGGTCCCGTTCGAGACGGCCGTGCGGATGGGGATCGGCATGCTGGCGCGGACGGTGGTCGCCGACCGGCGCATCTCCGGCGTGATCAAGCTGGTCATCGCCGAAAGCCGCAACCATCCCGAACTGGCGACCATCTGGCACGAGACGGTGGTTCGGCCCGGCATCGCCCTGATAAGCGGCCTGATCGCGGCGGCGCAGGCGCGCGGCGAGGTGCGGGCCGGCGACCCCCGGCTGTTCGCCTTCGGCTTCATGGGGCCCATGCTCCTGTCGATGATCTGGCGCGAGACGTTCGAGCCCGTCGGGGCCGAGCCCGTCGATGTGGTGAAACTGGCCGACCAGCATCTGGACACGGTCCTGAAGGGGATGAGGCCATGACGCCTCCGAAAATGAATCTGAGGCCGGTGCTGGCGCTCGGCGCGATCGCACTTATCGGCGTGCTGGCCTGGCTGCTGTTCCTGCGCGGCGGCGAGGCGCGGACGCTGACCGGCTATATCGAGGGCGAGCGGG
>JAVBYB010000199.1 GCA_030824255.1 bacterium | reverse complement strand
GCGTCCGCATCGATACCCGCCGTCATCAATGCGCGGACATAGTCCGCTCCCGTCGCGACGAGGTAGGCCAGTTCCTGCACTTCCGTTCCGCCGGCTTCATGTACCGGCCGCGAGTCAGCACGCAGGAAGGTTGCTTGCGGAAACTGCCCTGACGCATCGCGGACGAACTCCGCCGCCTGCGCAATCTCTTCATTGGCCGGACCCGGTAGGGCGCCTGTTCGCGCCAGTGCGCCGATGGGATCGACGTTGAACGCGATCATGGCGTTCGAAGCGCCGCTCGCTCCAACGGCCTCCGCCAGCAACGCCGCCAGTTCAATCCCCTGCGTTGTCGAGGCGCCGCCCGCTTCGAGCGCCAGGGCGGCAAGATCCAGCTTCACGCCGCGCAGCACGCGGTCGATATCCACGGCCGATCGGGCGACAACGCCATGCTCGCCTGCCGCATCGACGCGCAGCTCGATCGACGATACGCCGCCTTCGAGAGCCTCCATCACCTGATCGGAAGCAATGACAGGATCAGGGTGGGAGACGACCTGCCGGATATCCCACGGCAGGTATGGATCGTTGCTGGCCCGCGCCCCCCGGATGAACGGCGCCTGCCCAGGCAAGCCAGATGCGTCCGCCGCCCAGTCCGGCGCCCGATAGAGCGGCTTCACCGGCACGCCATGCTCGGTTTTCGTCGTGATCTTCGACAGCGGGGCGCCATCAAGCGCCTTTTCCGCAAGCGCCTGCCACTGCGCTTCGTCAGCGCGTGAAAACTCAGCCGAAAGAGGCAGGTCGTCCGCCATGAATCCCTCAATTCCACGTTCGGGGCCATGAGGCATTGGGCTGGCGTCGCGTCAAGGGTTTGCGGCGTCATGGCCACATTGCGGGCCGCCACATCGCCAGTATGGTTCACGCGGGCGGGTTGTTTCCCGCGCTGCGAACAGTGGGATCATTCATGGCAATTCCGGCCTCTTTGGCGAACAAGCTGTCCCTCCCGGTGATCGGATCGCCGCTTTTCATCATCTCCACGCCGGACCTTGTGCTGGCTCAGTGCAAGGCGGGAATCATTGGCTCTTTCCCGTCCCTGAATGCCCGCCCGCTCGAACAGCTCGATGAATGGCTTTCCCAGCTGAATGAAGAGCTGGCCGCCGCGCGGGCCGCCAATCCGGCCGCCAGAATCGCGCCCTACGCAGTCAACCTGATCGTCCACAAGTCGAACAATCGCATCGAGGAAGACCTCGCCCTGTGCGTGAAGCACAAGGTCCCGATGGTCATCACATCGCTCGGCGCCCGCCCCGAAGTGAATGCGGCCATCCATTCCTATGGCGGCATCGTTCTGCACGACATCATCAACATCGTCTTCGCCCACAAGGCGCTGGAGAAGGGCGCCGATGGCCTGATTGCTGTCTGCACCGGTGCAGGCGGCCACGCCGGCGTGCTCTCGCCTTTCGCCCTCATCAGCGAGATCCGCGAATTCTTCGACGGACCGCTCGCGCTGTCCGGCTCCATCTCCAATGGCGCACAGATCCTTGCCGCCCAGGCCATGGGCGCCGATTTCGCCTATATCGGCTCCGCCTTCATCCCGACGCACGAGGCCCGCGCGGTCGAGGGCTACAAGGACATGATCGTCGCCAGCGCTGCGAAAGACATTGTTTACTCCAGCCTCTTCACAGGCGTCTCGGGCAACTATCTCGCCCCCTCCATCGCCAAGGCCGGCATGGACCCGAACAACCTGCCCGAAGGCGACAAGGCGACGATGAGCTTCCAGTCCGGCGAAAGCGCAAAGGCCAAGGCCTGGAAGGATGTCTGGGGCGCGGGCCAGGGCGTCGGCGGCGTGAAGGAGCGGATGCCCGCTGCGGAATTCATCGCCAAGCTCAAGCGCGAATACGACGAAGCCCGCGCCGGTCTGGCCGCGAACGCAGCTTTTTACGCGGCCTGACGCTCACCAGCTATTCCGCCCGTCCACCTTCTCGATCGCCAACGCATCGAGATCGAGGTCAACGAACATCCGCATGTTCACGGCGGACACGCGCTTTTCGGGCATGCCGCCCGCCATGCCGTCCTTCAGTGTCCCGTCATTGTTGTACATCGACGCCCAGTCTGGCGAAGACCCATGCGTGTTCCCGCCGCACTTCGCGCAGAAATGGTGATGGTTCATGCCGCTCGGCGCATAGATAGCATCATGCGCCGCTGACACGACCGTCACATCCCCCGGATCGTAGTATCCCCACACCGCTCCCGAGCGATGACAGAAGGTGCAATTGCACGCCTTGATGGTGGCCGGCATTGCCTTCACCTCGATCTTCGTCGCGCCGCAATGGCAGGTGGCAGTAAGGGTCATCGGCAAAGCCTCCATCTCGCTTGTCCCACGCAGTACCGAACCGCTGTTGCCAACCTGCTGTCAGCATAAATTGCGTGGCGTTGCGAGGCGTCGCCACGCACGTCATAACGACAACCATGATTACCGATCCTCTGCACGACCTGCCAACGTTCGAAGACATCGAGGATGCAGCGGAACGCATTCGCGGCGTAACGGTCCACACACCGCTCCTGCGCTCCGACGCGCTCGACGCTGCCGTCGGCACGCCTGTCTGGATCAAGCCTGAAACGCTCCAGCGTACCGGTTCCTTCAAGATGCGCGGCGCCTGGAACCGCATCAGCCGCATCCCCGAAGCGGACCGTGCCAAGGGCGTCGTCGCCTTCTCGTCGGGCAACCACGCGCAGGGCGTTGCCGAAAGCGCCCGCATC
>JAVBYB010000248.1 GCA_030824255.1 bacterium | reverse complement strand
CCCGTGTGCGCATCGACCGCGCGGCGGAAGCGCAAGCCGCCGGCCAGCCACTGCTGGTCAACGGCCACGCGATCACGCTCGGCGCGCCGGCCTGGCTCGCCGGCGAACTCGCGGCGCTGACCGAGGGCAAGGACGCAAAAGTCTGATGAAGAAGCTCGACGACATTCCCTGCGGCTGGGCCCCCGCCCACGACGAACTCTATCGTCACTATCACGACCATGAATGGGGCGTGCCCGAGCGTGACAGCCGCGCCCTCTGGGAAAAATTCCAGCTCGACGCGCATCAGGCCGGCCTCTCGTGGATCACCATCCTCCGCAAGCGCGAGACCATGCGCGAGGAGTTCGACGGCTTCGATCCGGAAAAGGTCGCGCGCTGGAATCAGAAACGCATCGACAAGGCGATGAAGAACCCCGGCATCATTCGTTCCCCCGCCAAGATCGCCGCCACCATCAACAACGCGAAAATCTATCTCGACATGGCTGCGCGCGGCGAAGACTTCTCCGACTATGTCTGGGCCTTCGTCGACAACAAGCCGATCGTCAACAAGCTCGACCACTGGAAGAACGTGCAGCCGAAGACAGAGCTGTCCGAAGTCATCGCGAAAGACATGAAGAAACGCGGCTTCAAGTTCTGCGGCCCCGTCATCGTCTACGCCGTCATGCAGGCCATGGGCATGGTCAACGACCATGAGGTCCGCTGCCCGCGCCACAAGGACATCCAGAAGCTGGAAAAATCGCGCGGCGTGTGAGATCGTTGCCGTCTCGAAAAGGGGGATGCCATGCGCCTTGCCGTTTTCTCCGTCGCGATGCCCGGCCTTGCCGCTTTCATATTGTCGGGCTGCATCCTCGACCCTGCCAGCCCACGTCAAGATCCGCGCTATCCGACGCAGACCAGCCGGAACGAGCAGATCGACCCCTACCACCGGGACAAGACGCCCGACACGCCCTACGAAGTCCGCAAGGATGAGATGGAGCGCGACGATCGTATCGCTGGCCGAACAGGTCCGACCTATCCGCCGCTCTTCAAGAACCAGAAGACGGACGACGACGGCGATAGCTGAACATCCGGCGTCAAACTTCCGCTTCGGCCTGCGGCCGCGCGCGTGCTAGCCTCGCCCCACATTCGACGCCGGGGACGCCATGACCGACTTCACCGACATCATGCGCCGCGTGATCACGGGCGATGATGCGTCCGGCGACAGTGTCGTGATCATCGACGGCCCGCCCTCCGCCATCAATGGCGATCCCAATCTCGGCGGCCTGTTCGATATCTGGCACGACGTCTCCACTGGCCCGCTCGATCCGCAGGATCATGCGGAGCTGGGGCCCGATCGCTGCGTTCTGTCTCCCGCGGACGGCAAGGTGAAGGTGCGGTGGTTCGTGATCCCGCCCAAGCCGCCTGGCGTGCCTGACGAGGTGCTCCAGGCCGCCGCCCGCACACGCTTCGCCACGTTCGATGCGGAAGATCACCTCACCGACCAGTCGAAAAGCCCGGCCATGCACAAGACGGCGTCGATCGACGTCATCTGCCTGCTGCGGGGCGAGGTCGATCTCATTCTCGATAAATCACGCACCCGCATCAAACCCGGCCAGATCGTCATCCAGCGCGGCACGAGCCATGGCTGGGAAGCCATCGGCGAACCGGCGCTTCTGCTGGCGGTCCTGATTGATCGACCGCTTGTGGCGCAAACGCACTAGTTCGCGCGTTGATATTGGGCGTAGAGGCCTGTTGGTCGTAGAGGAGTGAGATGATGAACCGCGTTCTCCCCGGACTTGCCGTTCTGGCCATCAGCCTTGCCGCCGCCGCCTGTGTCTCGCCCGGCGGACCCGAAGCGCAGATGTCCCAGGAACAGGCCTGCCTCGTTCACAACGAGAACGACCCCGCCCAGCGCGACCGCTGCCGCCTCGACGCCAGCGTCCGCAGCGACACCGTGCCGGACGTCCGGCCGATGGACCTGCCCATCCGCAACGGCCAGATGGGCGACTGATCTCTCCGGACCGCCGGGCCCCTGCCCGGCAGTCACCGCGCAGCGGTGATCCGCGAAATCAAGCAGCGCCTACCGACCCGTGGCCATCCACGTCAGGTAGATCGCGAACAGCGCCGACACCACCATCGCCAGCGCGGCCAGCCGGAAGAACCCTGTCGCGAACGCCTGCGACTGGAACCGCCTTGCCAGCGCGTCCGCGCCGGTCGCATAGACCATCAGCCCGAACATCTCGCACACCGTCACCGTCGCCATGCTGATCAGCACCTGCGGGATGAGATCGCGATCGGCGTTGAAATAGGTCGGCAGCAGGCCGCCGAAATAGACCAGCGCGTTGGGGTTCGCGAGCTGCAGCCCGATCCCGTGCACGAACAGTTTCGCGCGCGGGGGCGGCTCACGCTTCAGCAGATCCACCGGCGCGCCGAAAGCCGTCCGCCACGCCAGCCACAGGATGAAGGCGATGCCCGCCGCCTTCAGGACGAGGAAGGCCTCGGGGAACGTCTTGGCCACCACGGCGACGCCGGACGCCGCCAGCGCGATCCAGATCAGGTTTGCCGCGCAGATGCCCAGCGCGGGGGCGATCGACGGCCAGAAGCCGTAGCGGATCGACGCCGTGGTCACGAGCATCACGGCCGGACCGGGCGTCAGCCCGCCAGCCAGGAAAAGCATCGTGAAATTGGCCCAGACCCAGAATTCCATCGCCCTACTTTCGTGGGCCGCTCCATAGCCCTCCCGGAGAGTTGAGTCAGGGGTGTTCG
>JAVBYB010000256.1 GCA_030824255.1 bacterium | reverse complement strand
CCTTGGCCTGCCAGCGCTGGATCGGCAGGACATAGCCGCTCGGCTCGGTCAGCCCACGTTCGAACACGCGCGCGATGCGGTTGCGCTCTTCCGGGTCCTTCAGCCTGGAATTCTCGGGCGTTACATTCTCCGGCAGGTTGCCTTCCTTGAGGATCCAGTTCGCCGGGTCTTCATAGGCGGGGATCACATGGTCCGCGCCGACGCCCAGTTCCTCGGCCATGGCCTGCAGGAGCTGTTCGGCCTCGACCTTCGTCGCCTTTCCGGCGCCATTCTCGCCGGCCACAAGCTCCGGGTCATGCCAGATCGGCTTGCCGTCGCGACGCCAGTAGAGCGAGAACGTCCAGCGCGGCAGGGTTTCGCCGGGATACCACTTGCCCTGGCCGTAATGCAGGAAGCCGCCCGGCGCGAAACGGTTGCGCAGGCGCTGGATCAGCTTGTCCGCCAGCTTGCGCTTGGTGGGACCGTCAGCGCCGGTGTTCCATTCATCGCCCTCGAAATCGTCGATCGAGACGAAAGTGGGCTCGCCGCCCATGGTGAGGCGCACGTCGCCAGCCGCGAGAGCTGCGTCGACTTTTTCGCCGACGGCATCGAGCGCGGCCCAGCTTTCGTCCGAAAAGGGTTTCGTGATGCGCGGGTGTTCGGCGACGCGCTTGACCTGCATGTCGAAGGCGAAGCCGATCTTGGCGACGCCGGTATAGCCGCCCGAAATCGGCGCGGCGTTGCTGTAATGGGGTGTCGCCGAGAGCGGGATGTGGCTCTCGCCGGTCAGCAGTCCGGAGGTGGGGTCGAGCCCGATCCAGCCGGCGCCGGGGAGGTAGACTTCGCACCAGGCATGGAGGTCGGTGAAGTCGACGCTGGTGCCGGGCGGGCCATCGAGAGCGATGAGATCCGGCTTCAGCTGGATCAGGTAGCCCGACACGAACCGCGCCGCGAATCCGAGATGGCGCGCGGCCTGCACCAGCAGCCAGCTCGAATCCCGGCATGATCCCTTGCCAGCCTCGAACGTTTCCTCCGGCGTCTGCACGCCGGGCTCCATGCGGATGACATAGTTCACCGCCCGCGACACGGCGGCGTTCAGCATCACGATGAAATCCACCGTGCGCAGCCTGTCCTTCGGAATGCCTGCCAGGAAATTCTTGAGATGCGACCCCATCGGTTCGGTCGTGCGGTAGATCGCAAGATCGTCCGCAATCTCCGGCGGATACGCGAACGGCCATGTCTCCGCGCTTTCTTCCACGAAGAAATCGAACGGGTTGTAGACCGTCATGTCCGCAACCAGATCGACCTCGATCTTCAGTTCGCGCACAGGTTCCGGAAACACGAACCGCGCCAGCCAGTTGCCGTACGGATCCTGCTGGTGGTTCACAAAATGGCCACCGGGCGACACTTTAAGCGAATGCGAGATCACCCGCGTCCGCGAGTGCGGGGCGGGGCGCAGGCGTATGATCTGCGGACCCAGAACGACCGGCTGGTCGTAGGTGTAATGGGTGAGGTGATAGATGCTGGCCTTGATCGACATGGGGCACAGCGTTCCACAATCCGTGTTGAGGCGCCAGCGCTAGTCAGGTTTGGGGCGGGGTGTGCACAATTTGTAGGCGGCATATGAGGATGCCCAAAGCCTGGAAACACACCCAAGATGCGTGTTCCCCCCGCACGCGGGGAGCGCGTGTGCAAGGCAAGCGCTTCCAGACAAGCCCGCCCCCATCCCGCTTCGCCGTACGTCCCTCGCTTCGCAGGGGAAGAGTTTACACCGCCTTGCGCGTTTCAGCCGCGCCGCGGCTTGCGCGCTTCTCGCAGCCGGGACGTTTCAGGGGCCGTCCGGGCTGTTGTGCTGGTTGCGCTTGTTGGTTTCTTCCATCGCGCGCAGCGTGTCGGCGTTCACGGGGCAGGCGGCGGCGGGGCGCGCGAAGGCCGGATTGGCGAGGAAGGTCTGGTCGGTGAGCGTGTCGAGCATCGCAACGAGATCCTCGATCTCGGCATTCGTGAGCTTCTGTTGCAGGCGCGGGTCCGTGGCGCCCGGCTGATCGTGATGGCGGATGGCGTCGGGCAGCGTGGCCACTTCGCCATCGTGCATGTAAGGCGCGGAGACAGCCACGTTGCGCAGGCTGGGCGTGCGGAAGCGGCCTGCGTCTTCCGGTTTCTGTGTGATGCGCGCGAGTCCGGCATCCTTGCCATCGGCGGGCGCGGACAGGCGATGGAAGGCGTCGTAGGGCGAGCGGCCTGCGATGGCGGCGTCGGTGAAGTGCGGCCCGGAATGGCAGGCGGCGCATTGTTTCTGTTCGAACAGCGCCGCGCCGCGCTGGGCCTGTGCGGAAATGGCGGCAGCATCGCCGCGCATCCAGCGGTCGTACGGCGCATCGAGCGAGACAAGCTCGCGCTGGAAGGCGGCGAGGGCGAGCGTGATTGTGTCCATGTCGATCTTGCCGCCGCGCTCGGGGAAGGCGGCGCGGAAGAGTTCGGGGTAGCAGGCCTGGTCGGCGAGGCGCTGGGGCAGCGCGCCCTCGGGCTTGCCGCCGAATCCCATCTCGACGGGCACGAAGCCCTCAATGGGGATCAGCGCCTGATGCTCCAGCGTGTCGACTTGCGGGCCGCCCCAGGTGAGCGAGTTGAGCCAGCCAAGGTTGGCCAGCGTCTGGATGTTGCGCTCGCCGGGCGTGCCGTCGAATCCGGCGCGCGTCTTGTTGGGATCCGTGAAGCCACGCTTCTGCTCGTGACAGGTGGCGCAGCTCATCGCGCCATCCCAC
>JAVBYB010000487.1 GCA_030824255.1 bacterium | reverse complement strand
CAAGAGCGCGCATCAGTTCGAGCTCGCGCCGGGTGGCGACCAGCGGGATCATCACTTCGAGGATCGGCGCCTTGCCGGTTTCCTTCGCCACGTCGAGCGCGGCCTCGAAGATGGCGCGGGCCTGCATCTCGTAGATTTCGGGGAAGGTGACGCCGAGACGGCAGCCACGGTGGCCAAGCATCGGGTTCGACTCGTGCAGTTCCTCGGCGCGGGCGCGGAGGAGGTCGGCGGAGATACCGGACTGTTTGGCGACACCGTCGATATCCTCGTCGGTGTGCGGCAGGAATTCGTGCAGCGGCGGATCGAGCAGGCGGATCGTCACCGGCAGGCCAGCCATGATGCGGAAGATCTGCGTGAAGTCGGAGCGCTGCATCGGGAGCAGCTTTTCCAGCGCCTTGCGACGACCGGATTCCTTGTCGGCGAGGATCATCTCGCGGACGACGGGGATACGCTCATTGTCGAAGAACATGTGTTCCGTGCGGCAGAGGCCGATGCCTTCGGCGCCGAACTTGCGCGCGGTTTCAGCGTCCAGCGGGGTTTCGGCGTTGGCGCGCACCTTCATGCGGCGCACAGCGTCGGCCCAGACCATCAGCTTGCCGAAATCGCCGCCGAGCGCGGGCTCGACCATCTTCACCGAGCCGACAAGGACTTCGCCCTTGGCGCCATCGACCGTGATGATGTCGCCCTTCTTCAGCGTGCGGCCGCCGACCTTCACGATGCCTTTTTCAACATCGATCTGCAGCGCGCCGGCGCCGCAGACGCAGGGACGCCCCATGCCGCGCGCAACGACGGCGGCGTGGCTGGTCATGCCGCCGCGCGCTGTGACGATGGCCTTCGCCGCGTGCATGCCCTGAATGTCTTCCGGGCTGGTTTCGATGCGGACGAGGATGACGGCGACGGGTTTTTCACCCGTGGTGAGGGCGACAGCTTCGGCGGGATCGAACACCACCTGGCCGACAGCGGCGCCGGGGGACGCAGGCAATCCCTTCACGAAGACATCGCGCACGGCGTCCTTCGCGATGGTGGGGTGGAGCAACTGGTCGAGCTGTGACGGATCGAGGCGGAGCACGGCCTCTTCCTGCGTGATCAGATTTTCCTCGCACATCTCGACGGCAAGCTTGAGGGCGGCCTGCGCCGTGCGCTTCCCGTTGCGGGTCTGGAGCATGTAGAGCTTGCCCTGCTCCACCGTGAACTCGATGTCCTGCATATCGCGATAGTGGCGCTCGAGGCGGTCAGCGACGGCGATCAACTGCCCGTAGACTTCCGGCATCGCCTCTTCCAGCGAGAGGTCTTCGGAGCGCAGCTCGGCCTTGCGCGAGTTGGAGATCGGCGCGGGCGTGCGGATGCCGGCCACCACGTCTTCGCCCTGCGCGTTCACCAGATACTCGCCGTAGAACCGCTTCTCGCCCGTGCTGGGATCGCGCGTAAAGGCGACGCCGGTGGCGGAGCTTTCGCCCATGTTGCCGAACACCATCGACTGCACGTTGACGGCCGTGCCCCACGATTCCGGAATGTCGTTGAGCTTGCGATAAGTGGCGGCGCGGTCGTTCATCCACGAGGCAAACACGGCGCCGATGGCGCCCCAGAGCTGGTCCTTCGGCTCCTGCGGGAAGGGCTTGCCGGACTTCTTCTCGACGGCCTTCTTGTAGAGCGCGATGACCTCGATCCAGCTTTCGGCCCCAAGGTCAGTGTCGAGGTTGAAGTCGCGGCTTTCCTTGTAGTCGTCGAGGATGTGCTCGAACTCGTCGTGGCTGATGTTCAGCACGACGTTGGAATACATCTGGATGAAGCGGCGATAGCTGTCATAGGCAAAGCGCCGGTCGCCCGAGAGCTTGGCGAGGCCTTCTGCGGTCTGGTCGTTGAGGCCGAGGTTCAGCACCGTGTCCATCATGCCGGGCATGGAGGCGCGGCTGCCGGAGCGGACGGAAACGAGCAGCGGATTGCGCACGTCGCCGAACTTTTTATCTGTCCGCCCCTCCAGCGCGCGCAGCGCGTCGTTGACCTGGCCTTCGAGATCGTCCGGGTATTTCCGCTTGTTCTTGTAGAACACGGTGCAGACTTCGGTGGTGATGGTGAAGCCCGGCGGCACGGGAAGGCCCAGCTTCGACATCTCCGCGAGGTTCGCGCCCTTGCCCCCCAGAAGGTTCTTCATCGAGGCGTCGCCATCCGAGGCGCCGCCGCCGAAATCATAGACCCACTTGGTGGCGAGTTGGCTCATGGTTCTTCACACCCAGTTTGTCATCCCGGAAACGCGGAGCGTTATCCGGGACCCATTCATCTGTCTGTCCATGCCTCACGATGGGTCCCGGCTCTCCGCTTCGTTACGGCCGGGATGACAATCGTGGGCCTAGCCCTCGATCCTGCTAAAGTCCGCCACACGATTTAGAGCGTCGCGGATCTGGGACAGGATCATGAGGCGATTTGCCCGCACGTCGGGCTGGTCGGCGTTGACCGTGACCTTGTCGAAGAAAGCGTCCACCGGGCCGCGGAGTTTCGAGAGCGCGCGCATGGCGCCGGCGAAATCTTCGGTTTCGAGCGCCTGGGTGGCGGCGGGCGCCGCCGTGTTGAGCGCGGTGACGAGGGCGTCGACCTCCGGCGGATCGCCCGCCATCGTTTTGCCCTGCCCCGAATACGACTTGCCGTCTTTCTTCTCCTCGATGGCGAGGATGTTGGCGGCGCGCTTGTAGCCCGCGAGGAGGTTCTTGCCGTCCTCGGTGGCGAGGAACTCGCCAAGGGCTTCGACGC
>JAVBYB010000085.1 GCA_030824255.1 bacterium | reverse complement strand
ATGATGTCATCGGCGACATGTTCATCGGCCTCTTCACCGAGAACGCGAAATCGGAACCTGTGCCTGGCGTCGCGGAGAGCTGGACCACCTCCGAAGACGGCCTCGTCTGGACGTTCAAGCTCAAGCAGACGAACTGGTCCGACGGCAAGCCCGTCACCGCGAACGACTTTGTCTTCGCCTTCCAGCGCCTCTTCAACCCGGCCGAAGCCGAGATCGCCTACGCCTCCATCCAGTACGGCATCAAGAACGGCCGCAATGCCAAAGAGGGCAAGGTGCCGGTCGATCAGGTGGGCGTGAAAGCCATCGACGATGCGACGCTGGAGATCACCCTCGAATACCCGATGCCCCACCTGCCGGGCGTCCTCAAACATTACACCGCCTTCCCGCTGCCCAAGCACGCCCTCGAACAGTTCGGCGAGCGCTGGACGTCGCCGGAGAACATCGTCGTCAACGGTCCGTACAAGCTGGCCGAAGCCCGCCAAAACGACTTCATCCGCTCCGTGAAGAACACCGGCTTTGAAGGCATCGACGACATCTGCTTCGATGAAGTCGTCTACCTGCCGGTCAACGATCACGACGCCATGGTCCGCCGCGCGATGGCCGGCGAGATCGACATGAACAACTCCTTCCCCTCGGGCCAGCTTGAGGTGACGAAGAAGAACCTGCCCGGCTGGCCGCGCATCTCGCCGATGATGGCCACCACCTACACGGTCACCAACACGCAGAAGCCGCCGTTCAACGATCCGCGCGTGCGCCAGGCCCTCGCCCTCGCGATGGACCGCGAGCACATCACGCAGAATGTCCTCAAGGGCGGCCAGATTCCGGCCTACAGCTTCGTGCCCGCCGGCATCGCCAACTACACGCCCGCGCAGTTCACGTGGAAGGACCTGCCGCGCGCTGAACGCCTGAAGCAGGCGGCAGACCTGCTGACGCAGGCGGGCTACGGCCCCAACAAGCCGCTGCAGTTCGAGTATCTCTACCGCTCGACCGGCGACAATCCGCGCATCGCGCCCGTCCTCCAGCAAAACTTCAAGGATATCGCGCCCTGGGTGCAGGCCGAGATCCGCAGCGTCGAGACGCAGGCGCTCTACGACATGCAGAAGGCGAAGAACTTCCTCATCACGGACACGGGCTGGGTCGCGGACTTCAACGACGCGTACAACTTCCTGTACCTGCTGGATTCCCGCACCGGACCGATGAACTACGGCCAGTACACGAACCCGGCCTATGACGCCCTGCTCGACCAGGCGACGACGGAGCCCGATGGCGCCAAGCGCGCTCAACTGCTCCAGCAGGCCGAAGCGCTGATGCTCTCGGAAACGGCCGTCCTGCCGCTGCTGACGCGCGTAACACAGGACATCGTGTCTCCGAAGATCACCGGCTACGAAGACAACCCGGAAGACATTCACCGCACACGCTACATGTGCCGCCAGCCGTAAGGCGCACAGACACGATAAACAGAAGGGCCGGAGAGCAATCTCCGGCCCTTCCTCCACTGGAAAACGGCCCCGCAATCGGCAGGGCTGTCAGTTCAAAATGTGAGGGCTAACCCCGGCTGTTCTCAGGCTTGGCGGGCGTGTCAGCTTCCGCGCTCAGATGGAGGCGGCTGGATGCTTATCTACAAACCGGTTCGGCCAGCCTGGTTGAGCATGCTGATGGGCACAGGCATCGGCATCGCGGTCTTGGTCGGCCCGCCGCTCGCCGTCAGTTTTCTGCCTGCCGCTTACGAATGGCTGTCCCTGCCCGCGATTATCGGGACCGGACTGTTCCCGATCTGGCTGAACCGGGACTAGCGATCGCGCCGCTTCATCAGGGCATCTTCCTGCAGGCGGTTCCATTTTCTGTGTCGTGACAGGCAGCGCCCTAAAGCGCCATCACGATCTCATCGATCATCTGCTTTACGAGGGATGCGTTGGCGCCCATGTCGTGGCCCGGCAGCCGGCTCGTCGCGCGCACATCAATTCGCGAGCCTGAACCTTCGGCCACAACACGCACGGCCACATCGTGCTCCAGCTCGTACCAGGGCGAGCGGTAGACCGCTTCCACCACGCCGCCCTCGATGTCGCGGGTGGTCACGCGCCATCCCCGGCGCTCGGCCGCGCGGACCGCCGCTTCGGCGACCGCCGCCGGCGATGCAGTCAGCACCAGCGGCTCGATATCGCCATAGACCACGGCCTGCGCCTGCGAGAACGGCAGGCCGGTCCAGCGTCCATTGCCTTCGGGCACCAGCGCATCGTCGCGCACACGCACGGCGCCGGATTCCGCCCGCGCCTTCAGCGTGGCTTCGGTGAAGGCCACCGGCTGGCTCCAGTCGGTCTGCGCATCATGGATCGGCGGAAGGTCATCGCGTGAAACCGTGCGACCGTAGACGCCACCCGCCGCCATGCCGGAGGCCGCGACGAGCAGAACGCCGACGATGCCGGCGCGATGCTTTGCGCCGACAAACGCCAGCACCAGTCCGACAAGGCCCAGCCCCACGGCCCCGATCAGGGACCACAGCGCGACCTGCTGCATCCCGTCCATCGCAGTCGCCAGATCGACGAGACGCATCCGGAAGAACAGCGGCCCCAGCGCCAGAAGCGCCACGCCGACGACCAGCAGGAGCAGCGAAAGCCCGAGCACGACAATACGCAACATGCCTGTCAGGCTCCCGCCTTCCCCCGCCGCGATGCGTCGGGTCACTCAGCCGCCTGGATGGTCGGCAGTTTGTGGTCCTTGAACGTCGCGCGCAGGGCCAGCTTGTTGATCTTGCCGGT
>JAVBYB010000247.1 GCA_030824255.1 bacterium | reverse complement strand
CGGCGGAGACGCGGCGGGCGGCTTCCTCGGAGGCGAGCGCCTGATCGAGCAGGACGAGGCCTTCATTGATCCACTGGGCGTCGGCGCAGGTCTGGCGGCAATCGACATCGAGGCCGGCGAGGGCGGCGCGCTGCTGCCGCGCCGCATCGGTGTTGTTGAGCTTGGCGTAGGTGATGCCGAGGCGCGTCTTCGGCTCGGGGCGCTTGGGTTCGGTGGCGACGGCGGTTTCGAGGAAGAGCTGTGCTTCATCCCATTTCTCGAGGCCGATCTTGGCAAGGCCCATCAGAAAATTGGAGGCGGGCGGGGCCGACTTGATCTTGAGGAGATCGCTCAGGTTCTTTTCTGCGGCGGCATAGTCCTGCGCCTGCAGGGCCTGGACGGCGGACTGGTGGAGGAAGGTGACTTCGCGTCGGGCCTCGTCGTCGATGAGGTCCGATTTGTAGATCAGATCGTAGTTCGGCTTGGTGCTGAGGCCCGGCTGGGCCAGTGCAGCGCCAGCGATGCCGAGCGTCGCGGCGAGCAGGCATCCGGTGAAAACGCGTGCGCGCATAAGGTGGCTCCGTCCGGCCCAACGTGACGAGGATGCATGAAACGGGGATGGTCGCAATTCACGCGGCAATGTTGTCGTCGCGTCTTCGGACACAATTCGGAAGGTGCGATCAGTCACTTAGTCGGCAGGACGTGTAAGGGCCGCCCGGCATGCCGGTGAGGGATGCGGTTTCGTCTGCGTAGGTTATCTGCGGGCCGAGGGGGATGGGGTCGCCATTGGCGTCCGTCACGTCGCGCGTCTGGCCGCCGGCGGTGATCTCGACTTCCCCGGTGATGATCTGGCGGGAGAGGAAGGTCTTGCCATCGGCGCAGGCGTAGGTGTGAAGCGGCGAGCCATGGCGGACGCGCAGGTCTTCGCCTGTGGTGCAGGCGGACAGTGCGAGGACGCAGGCCATGGCGCTCAGGCAGGTCAGGCGAAGCGCCATTCTTTGGCTCCGTGACGGCTTTCGCGATGAAATGCCTTTCCCGGCGTGGGGGCAAGTCTCGCGCAGCAGTCGCGAGGGCGTGTTCGCAGCAGGGCTTGCTTCGGCGCAGCCAGTATGGGTAATCGCGCTTACACCCAATGCTCGAAGGGCATTCACATGAAACTCCGCCTCGCCGCAGCTCTCTGCGCCACTGCGACTGCCCTGGTTGCCGCGCCGGCCTTTGCGCACTTCATCCTCGTGGCGCCCGATGCGTGGGTGGAGGTGAACGTGCTGGGCGATCCGCAGAAAGCCGCGCCGTGCGGAACGTCCGACATCACGAAGGGAACGCCGACCGGCAAGGTGACGGCGATGACGGGCGGCGAGAAACTGCACATCAAGATCAAGGAGACGATCTACCATCCGGGCTATTACCGCGTGGCGCTCTCCGTGCTGGACCGCAGCGAACTGCCGGCAGATCCGGTGGCGACGACGCGGGAGTCGGCGCGGGGGCCGATCTCGGTTTCAGCCAAGATCGATCCGGCCCCGAAGGCGCCTGTGCTGGCGGATGGGCTGTTCGAGCATCGCGAACGTCCGGCGCCGGGTTCGTTCTTCGAGACGGATATCCAGCTGCCGAACATCAACTGCGAGAAGTGCACGGTTCAGGTGCTGCAATTCATGGAAGAGCACGGGCTGAACAAGGAGGGCGACTTCTCCTATCACCACTGTGCAGATCTGAAGATCACGGCGAACCCGAATTTGCCGATCGACAAGGCGTGGCCGGGGCAGTGATGCTCGGCTGACGTTTGCGAGCACGCCCTCGTTCATCGAGACGGCCCTTCGGGCCTCCTCAGACGAGGGCGGAGCTTACTGCGCGTCGAGTAGCTCCAGAATCTCTTCCAGCGATTTCCCGACGTGCAGCACGCGCGCGACCGTTTCGGCGTCCGGCTGGATGAGGTCGGGGACCATCACAGTCATCAGGCCGGCGGCGTGGGCGGAGGTGACGCCAGTGGGGGAGTCCTCGATGGCGAGCACGTCGCCCGGGTGATGGCCCAGCATGGTCGAGGCCTTGAGGTAGGGCTCGGGGTGGGGCTTGCCGTGCTCGACATCATCGCGCGTAACGACGCCCTTGAAGCGCCGCGTGAAGTCGTGGGCGCGGAAATGCTTCTCGACCCAGCCGGGACCGGATGACGTGGCCAGGGCGAAGGGCATCTTGCCGGCATCGAGGCGATCGAGCAGGGCGGCAACGCCGGGCTTCAGTGGCGCGTGCGTATCCCCAATGTGTTCGCCGACGGTGGCGTAGAACGCTTCGAGCGGAAACGTGTCGCCGAAATACTGCTGCATCAGGGCCGAACTGGCCTGCCTGTGCTTGCCGACAAGGGAGAGGAACTGGTCGTGCGTGAAGGGAACGCTGTGGCGATCCGCGGCGGCCATGTATGCCTGCAGCACGAGCGCTTCACTATCGATCAGCGTGCCGTCGAGATCAAAGACGACGGCTTTGGGCGGGCGGGGGAGGCGTTTCATTGTGAGCGGGAGATCGGGGTTTCGGGCCGGTACGTCAAGCGTCAGTAGAAGCGAACGCCCGGCGCCAGGATGATGTGAAAGAAGGAGAACAGCACGATCAGGGCGACGGCGGGGAGGAAGATGTTGCTGACGGGACGGGTCGCTTGCGCGGTGGCGCGGGTTTCGGCCCAGGCGCCGGCCTGTATCCAGCCGATGCCGATGAAGGCGACGGCGAAGGGGACGATGTAGACCTGATCGATCGCGCCGGGCTCCCGGAACATGAAGATCATCACGAGCGAGGCGGCGAGCGGCACGGT
>JAVBYB010000012.1 GCA_030824255.1 bacterium | reverse complement strand
ACAAGTACATGCACGCCCTGCGCATGGGCGAAGGCTATGTCGCGCTTGCCAATGCCCGCGGCGACCAGCTGGACGCCAACAAGAAGATCGTCACGCTGAACAGCAGCCGGGCGGACATGGTTGCCGCCGCGCGGACGCGGCAGGTTGCCACCGCTGAAGCGGCAACAGCGTCGGCAGAGGCCGCAACAGCGGCAGCGCGGGCAGCAACAGCCAGTGCGGAAAACCGTGCGGACGCTTCGGCGCGCGTCGCGGCGACGGCCGTCGCCAATACCGCGACAGCCAATGCAGCGCGTGTCGTGGCCGAGGAGCGAGCGGCGGCGGTTGCCGGCGAGCTTGCTTCCTATGAGCAGAAGAAGACGGACCTGGGCGTGATGCTCATACTCCGCGATCTCCAGTTCGCGTCGTCATCGTCGGTTCTGAGCGCGGGCGCACAAGGGCGGCTTGCACCGCTGGCGGCGTTTCTCGCGCGACAGCCGGATGCACGCATCCAGATCATCGGCCACACGGACTCTCAGGGCGGCGATGCAGCAAACATGACGCTTTCGGCGCAGCGCGCACAATCCGTGGGCGCCTACCTGAACACCACCGGCGTCGCCAACAACCGCGTTGTGGCGTCCGGCATGGGCGAAAGCCTGCCGGTCGCGACGAATGACACGGCTGCAGGACGCGCGATCAACCGCCGCGTTGAAGTGACGATCCTCGACTGAATGAGCTGAGGGTTTTCCGTCAAGGATGCCCCTGGAAGGCGGGCGCTCGCTCCAGAGCGCCCGCTTTTTCGTTTTGGGGTGCGATGTGAGGGGTGACACGACCGCGCTTTGAGTTGCCATCCGCCCGCTTCGCGGGCAGCCCCTTCCGTCAGCCGCGCAAGAGCGCGACTGCCACCTCCCCCGCCTGCTTCGCAGTCGAGGGAGGACGATGTGGGGCGCTGCGCGCGCTTTCTGTTTTGGCTCGTGTCTGGCGACACGCTTTTGGGTTGCGGGTATTACGCTTACATTCTCGCGATTGCAGGCGGACACGTGGAGTTAGCGCGCGTGCGGGACGGGGATGCGACATGAAGGATGAGGCTGGGGGCGCTTTGCGGCGCCGCACGCGGGACTTTCCCTATTATCGCGGCGAGCCTGTCGCGATTTCGCCGGCGGGCTGGAGCGTGGTGCTGCTGCTGACGGCGCTGGGGTTTGTGTGCCTGACCCAGCCCATGCCGCCGCCTTGGTCGGGCGATCTTGCGCGCTATGGCGGGATTGCGTTGTTTGTCATCCTGCCGCTTGCCGGGCTTGCGCTGACCGCGCGGCGGCATTGGGCGGCGATGTTCCATGCGCCGACGCTCGGCGATATCGGCATCGGCCTCGGCTTTGCGCTTGTGTGCGTGATCGTTAGTGGGCTGGTGGGGTGGGCTGTCTCCGGGATGATGGACGTGGCCGCGAACCCGGCGGTGTCGACGGTCACACACGCAACAACGGCCGATCGCGTGGTGATGTTTGCCAGCATGGTTCCGCAGCTTGTGGGCGAGGAACTCATCACGCTCGTGCCGTTTCTTGCGGTGCTGACCCTGTGCGTCAGCGGCCTGCGCCTGCCCCGGCTGGCGAGCGTGCTGATCGCATGGATCGTTTCTTCGCTGATCTTCGCGGCCCTTCACCTGCCGACCTATGACTGGCACGTTGCCCAGACGCTCGCGATCATCGGGGTTGCGCGCCTTGTGCTGACCCTACCCTTCCTGATCACGAAGAACCTGTGGGCGTCGGCCATCGCGCACATTGCGAATGACTGGATCCTGTTTTCGACGGCTCTGGTGCTGACGAGTGCGGCGGCGGGGTGATGCGGTGAGTTGAGCTGCCATCCGCCCGCTTCGCGGGCAGCCTCTGCCGAGGCGTTCGCTCCTCGATTTGGTCCCCCGGACCAAATCGCGCCTTCGGCGCCGTCGCTCACCCCTCCGTCAGCCGCGCAAGAGCGCGACTGCCACCTCCCCCGCCTGCTTCGCAGTCGAGGGAGGACGATGTGGGGCGCTGCGCGCGCTTTCATTTTCTGGCTGGATCCCCGCGTGCGCGGGGAATGCGTGTCTAGCGGCACGCTTTCGGGCCGACGCTATGCCTCCGGCGCGGCGACGCTGCGGGATTCGGAGGGGAAGAAGACGGAGATGCGGGCGCCGCCGGAGGGGTGGCTTTCGATGATGAGCTTGCCGTCATGGAGTTCGGCGAAGGCGCGGACGACGGACAGGCCGAGGCCGGCGCCTTTCTGTTTCTTGCCGGCTTCGCCCTGTTCGAAGGCGCGCGACAGGCGGGTGAGTTCCTCGGGGCCGATGCCGACGCCTGTGTCTGTGACGGTGAGCGTGGAGCCGCCCTCCACTTCCTCCGTGATGACTTCGACGACGCCATCCTTCGGGGTGAATTTCAGGGCGTTGGAGATGAGGTTCAGCGCGATCTGGCGGACGGCCTTGGCGTCGGCGAAGGCTTCGGAATCTTCCTCGCCCGCGCGGACGAGTTCCACACCCTTGCGGGCGGCTTCGTCGGCCATGAAGCGCACAGCTTCATCGGCTTCGTCCGAGAGGCTGATGAGTTCGGCGAAGATTTCGTAGCGGCCTGCCTCGAGCTTTGCGAGATCGAGCACGTCGTCGACGATGAGGGTGAGGTTGCGGCCGCCTTCGTGGATGAGTTCGGCGTATTCCTGATACCGTTCCGGCAACGGTCCGAAGACGCCGTTCCGCATCATGTCGGCAAAGCCGAGGATGGCGTTCAGCGGCGTACGCAGTTCGTGGCTGGTCTGGGCGAAGAAGGTGG
>JAVBYB010000356.1 GCA_030824255.1 bacterium | reverse complement strand
ACTGGATCGAGAACGGCCTGAGGGCGGAGATCGAAGCGCGCGTTGATCTCTGGCTGGGGACGGCCGCATGACGTTCGACGTGAATGCCATCCGCGCGGAGTTTCCGATCCTGAGCCGGACGGTTCATGGCAAGCCGCTGGTCTATTTCGACAATGCGGCGTCGGCGCAGAAGCCGAATGCCGTGATCGATGCAATGGCGAACGCTATGCGCGGCAGCTACGCCAATGTGCATCGCGGTCTGCATACGCTGGCGAATGAGACGACGCAGGCCTTCGAGGATGCGCGCGAGAGTGTGCGGCGCTTCATCAATGCGGGCGCTGTGGACGAGATCATCTTCACCAAGGGCGGGACCGAGGCGATCAACATCGTCGCAGCCGGCATTGGCGCGAGCATCAAGCCGGGCGACGAGATTGTGCTCTCGATCATGGAGCACCATTCCAACATCGTGCCGTGGCATTTCCTGCGCGAGCGCAAGGGCGCGGTGCTGAAGTGGGTCGACACGCTGCCGGATGGCTCGCTGGATATGGACGGCCTCGAGAGGCAACTGACGTCAAAGACGCGACTTCTCGCGCTCACGCATATGTCCAACGTGCTGGGTACGGTGCCGGATGTGAAGGCTGCTGCGGCGATGGCGCATGGCGTCGGCGCTGATGTGCTGCTCGATGGGTGCCAGGCTGCGGTGAATCTCGGCGTCGACGTGCGCGCGCTGGATGCGGATTACTATGTCGGGACTGGTCACAAGATCTATGGGCCGACTGGCATCGGCTTCCTGTATGGGAAGCGGGCGAAGCTGGAGGCCCTGCCGCCTTTCGAGGGCGGGGGCGAGATGATCGAGACGGTCAGCCGGGAGGTTGTGACGTACAACGCGCCGCCGCACCGGTTCGAGGCCGGCACGCCGCCGATCGTGGAGGCCATCGGGCTGGGCGCGGCGATCACATGGCTGGAGAGCCAGGACCGTCAGGCGATCCACAAGCACAAGGAAGCGCTGCTGGCGCGGGCGGTGGATGCGCTTCACGGGGTCAACGGCCTGACATTGCACGGCACGGCGGCAGGCAAGGGGCCGGTGCTGGCGTTTTCGCTGCAGGGCGCGCATCCGCATGACCTGGCCCAGATAATCGACAGGTATGGGGTGGCGATTCGGGCGGGGCATCATTGCGCCCAGCCCCTGATGTCCCATTTAGGGGTTAGCGCGACGGCCCGGGCGAGCTTTGCCCTCTACAACACGCTTGAAGAAGTGGACGTGTTCGTAGAGGCGCTTTCCAAGGCCCGGGCGATGCTGTCATAGAGTTGCGGAATGGCTGACGACCTGACATCGCAGATTGCCGACGCCGCCACGGGAACCGCTGGCGATGAGAAGCCGCTGGCTATCCCGCAGGACGAGCTGGACAGGATAACCGACGACCTGATCCAGGAGCTGAAGAAGGTCTATGACCCTGAAATTCCTGTCGATATTTACGAACTGGGCCTGATCTACAAGGTCGACATCAATGACGACCGGCATGTCGACGTCGAAATGACCCTGACGGCGCCGGCTTGCCCGGTGGCTGGAGAAATGCCCGGTTGGGTGGAGGATGCCGCCCGGAAAGTGGCCGGGGTCAAATCCGCGAAGGCCACGATCGTTTTCGAGCCACCGTGGGACCCTTCGCGGATGAGCGACGAGGCGCGCCTCCAGCTCAACATGTTGTAAGCGGGTTCCGAGGTATCCATTTAACTGACATGGCCAGACGCCCCCGCCCCAAGGTTGTGACCCTGACTGACGCCGCTGCGGCGCAGGTTCGAGACCTGTTGACTGCCAAGTTCGAAAAGGACGGCGGCGCAGGGATGCTGCGTGTTGGCGTGAAGAACGCCGGCTGCGCTGGCATGGAATACACCATTGACTACGTTGCCGACGCAGCGCCGACCGACGAGCGCGTGGAGGACAATGGGGTCTCCATCGTGATCGACGCCAAGGCCGTGCTGTTCCTGCTGGGCTCGGTGATCGACCACGAAGTGACGCCGATGCATTCGAAGTTCACCTTTCGCAATCCGAACCAGACGGATGCGTGCGGTTGCGGCGAGAGCGTCACCATCGTTCCGGCGCACGCGGCCGAGTAACGGCCCATTCTTGCAAATTGGGGCAGGAATCAGTCGGGCTCTACGCGCGACTTCGCTTCGGCATCCAGACCAGACTCTTCACGCATCCTGTACCAACCCGTGAGCGAGACTCGGCCCTTCGGCGCGAAATTTGCCACCTGACTGACATGGTGCGCGGTCGGCACCTTGAAGACGGATAGCGCGTTGAAGCGCGGCACGTAGCTTCCCGTGACGTGATCGCGGCCATCGAGGAACTGGAGTTGGCCGCCCCAGGTTGGCGACCATCCGCCGGTGAGGCTGAGCACATAGGCCAGCTTGCGGTGCTTTCCGATCGCGTTGTCGGAGTGAATGGTCAGGAAGTGGCCTGACGAGAAGCGTGTGGCCTGCATATCGCAGAAGTCAGTGGCTTCGCCGGTTATCTTTGCGAGGAAGCTGCGTACGACGTCCGAGTTCATCGTCTCGTATGCCGTCTTCAGGATCCGGTTGTCGAGCTGACCAGCTTCGGCAATGTCGTGGACCGGATAATTCTCGTAGAGATACTGGAAGTGATTGACGGCATTCTTCCTCACCTCAGCGAGGATGGCAGCTTGCTGGGTGGGTTGCAGGGCCGCGAGCTGGGCGGGGTGCAGGTCGACATGGCGGGAGCCGCTGTTGAGGACCAAACGCCAATCAAGATTTTCCAGCCCCTCCGCGAGTTTCTTCGCGTCCG
>JAVBYB010000088.1 GCA_030824255.1 bacterium | reverse complement strand
GTCCCTTCAAAACGGCGGTACCCGGCATTCACCGTCACATCGATCCAGGCATTGGCTTTCTCGAGCCGAAGCGCGGCCTCGGCTGCATCATGGTCCGCCTCGGCCAGCCGGTAATCCAGCGTATCAGGCGGCGCCGTGTTGAGACGGTCTTCGGGCTGCTGGAATTCCCATGGTCCAACGGCGTCCAGCGATACCTGATTGGCGCCCCACAAGGCAGCCAGTGCACGTTGGCTCGCAGCGTGCTCAGCCATCGCTATGTTCAGCTGCGCGGATGTCTCGGCCGCCAGCGCCTGCGCCCGCAACAGCCGCAAAGGCGGCTCCCGCCCTGCATCGACAAGCGACTGGGCAACACCCGATAGCCTGGTCGCGCGCGCTACGGCTGCCCGCGCCAGGTCCAGACGCTCTTCAGCGGCTGACAGGTCGGCGAACCTTTCGCGCGCAGCGAGTTCAAGATTGGCCCCCGCAATCTGGCCGCGGATGGCAATCGCGTCGGCTTGTCTGCCCGCGGTCTCGCCGCGCGCTTCGCGCTTCCCGCCAAGCTCGATCTGTTGTGACAGCCCGATGGTAGCCTCCGCATTGTCCATGCCGCGAAGGCTGCCGCTGCCGGAGAAGTTCTCCACGGAGTAGCTGAGCTCGGGATTGATGCCGGCGCCCGCCTGGCGCTGCCTGCCCCGGGCTGCCTCCAGCTGTGCGCTGGCGATCCCTACCGTTGGAGAGCCCGTCCGCGCGAGGTCGAGCACTTCCGCGAGTGTTATCTGGCGCGGCGCCTCCTGGCCGGCGGCTGGCGCGGCCCATGCGAGAGCGGCCAGCGCTGATGCAAGCGCTGCGCGCCCGCGGACGCGATTGAGCGAAGACATGGAGAATCCCTGAAATCAGAGTGTCGGCAGCGCGTCGCAACGCGCGCGATTTCACGCTGAGTTCAGTTCTTGGGCGGGCGCTCATGCCCGGGCGTCGCGCGCACGAGTGTCGACTGATTGTGCGGGCGTTCCTTCTCGATCGCGGCTGATTCAGCCGGCGTCACGTTCGCGTCGGGCGTCCGGAACGGCGTCATATGGTGGCAGTGGCCATGAATGCAGTGTTGCCCATCACCGGCAGGCTCACCGTCATGATCGGTCGTATCGCCGGAATCCGAAACTGACGCTTCACCGCTGACTTCAAACGGGGCGGGATGGGCCGAAAGCTCCTCGCCCGCACACGCCGCAGCATCAGCAAGCGGCACGCCGACGAGCAGCAGAGAGGCGAGCGCTGCGCGCGCGACCCTCAGCATCGACTCGAATGCGTTCCTGAAAGACATGATGACCAAAATAGTGGCGAGTACGGTCGGAAGCTAGCCCGCATACCTTAAACGGACGATAAGACAATCAAATGTCGCAGACCGTGTTAGTACCTTCCTTTCCATAATGCGGGGTACGTGTGACGTTATATCAGCGCTTAGCTGCCTCGTGGATTGGCCCACGCACGCATCACCAATCGACGGCAGAGATGCATCGTAATGTCGGGTCCTGTACGTTCGTATTTTGCCAAGGGATTGGAGCTTGACCACCAAGGGTCGCTACAGAAGTTGCGCTCCGGCGGACGTGGCAGCTGTCGTGCGCCAGGCAAGGATCGGCCTGGGCATCCCGACGCATCGCTTCACCTCCATGCGACTCAAGATTCTGCAATCATATCTCGACGCGAAAAGCCCGATATCTGCCTACGGCCTTCCTGCGATCCTCGGTCTTTCTACCAGGTCGGGGATGATGGGAATCTATCGCGCGCTGGATTTTCTGGAGGAGGTCGGCGCAATCCATCGCATCCAGCTGCTGGGCAGCTTCGTCGTCTGCCGCCAGTGGGGACGCGATCACACCCCGATCATGCTTATCTGCACGGCGTGCGAAAATGTTGAGGAGTTTGTCTCAGACGCCACCATTGCGACGCTGGACGACGATGTACGAGCAGTCCGGTTTCAAAGGCGCCGAGCTACCATCGAATTGCGTGGGCTCTGCGCCGCCTGCCATTAAGCGCCTCAGGCTTGCTAAGTCTATGTCGCACTGCGTGACCATACGAGGCGAAGCGGACCGGATGAATGACAGCTTAGGGCCCCACAACTTCACGCCCGTCCGATGATGTTACCGATGGCCGGGTCGCGCGTGAATTGCCGGTCGCTTCTGCACTGTTGATCAGGCAAGACGTCGCCCAATAAGCGTCGTTCGTGATCTTCGGGGTTCAGGCCGGATTGGCGAGATCACAAATTAGGCCTGGGTAAGCGCTTCTCCAGCATGCCAACTATGTCCGGAAGATGAGCAACCTCCGTAGTTAAAGCTTCGGACTTGCGGCGGCCGGCTCCCGGACAAGTTGCGCGTTCGTTGATACGTCAGCTCGGCGTCTTCATGCTCATCATGCCCGAATGCATTTTCATCATCGACGCGCAGCGTTCGTTTTTCGTCATCTCTGCATGAGGCATCTTGTGACACGCCATCATGACCGTCATGTCCGCTTCCGACATTTTCATGCTGGTCATCATGCTGGTGCAACCGGGGCTCTTCATCATGTCTTCGTGCGACATGGACATGCACGATTGCATCATCATGTGATCCGCGTCGGCCATCTTCATGTCGGCTCGCGGCGCTGGAGCTTGAGCGCAGCCTGCAGCAGCGAAGGCAATCGCGGCGATTGCGAATGCAGCACGTTTTGACGAAATCATGGTTATTCTCCCTTAGGTCCGCCGGTGGGTGGGCAAGTACAGAACGCCTGAAATGAGGCACATCGTGGCGTCCGAACCTCTGGTGCTGCTCCAAGCAAGCTATGGCGAAGCATGCGCAATAAGAGCTGGACAATGTCTTGCGTTGGATCAAGCTCACGGTCTTTGACGCGACACAATCTTGTAGGCGTTATTCACCGCACAGGAGGGCGCGCGACTTGACTGACAGCGTCCCCCCTATTTCGTGCCAATCCACCGGCTGCCCGCCGGGCGACTCCGTCGCTCGCGCGCGAGAACTTGCAAACGAGTTGAATCGCAGCTGCTTCTGCATCACGCTCGACCGCCACGCTTTGGCAACGGCGATGCAGGCGGTTGCTGCTGTTCCTGATTTTTACGCGACCCATATTGTGAGCCGGCCTCATCTGTTCGCGAATGTGCCGGTGTTCCTGCCGGAGTCCGATCGTGACGCGATGCTGGCAATCGTGCTCGCGATCGAGAAAACCGCCCGGCTCCCCGCCTACATCGATGCCGTATTGAAGTGGGCGCCTGATATTGCGCTGCGCGATTTTGGTCCGGCCGGCGCATTCATGGGATACGATTTTCATCTTGGTTCAGAGGCGCCTCGCCTCATCGAAATCAACACGAACGCCGGCGGCGCTTTTTTGAATGCCTTCAGTGCGCGTGCGCAGCTGGCCTGTTGCGACATAGTCGAACCGCTCAAGAAGGGTACGACCGTGGGAGGGTTTGACGAGGCCGTGGTCACGATGTTTGAGAGCGAGTGGCGGCGGCAGCGTGGCGCGGGGCGGCCCCAGACCGTCGCGATCATCGATGATGCGCCAACGGCGCAGTATCTCTATCCCGAGTTCCTGCTGGCCCGGCAGCTGCTTGAAGCTGAGGGTGTCTCGACCATAATAGCCGATCCAGCAGAACTTTCCTACGTGGGTGGAAAGCTTCGTGCAGGCGAAACCGTCGTGGATCTTGTCTACAATCGCCTGGTTGATTTCTCACTCACCGAGGAGCGCCACAAGACACTGCGCGATGCCTATCTTGATGGCGCTGTCGTGGTGACGCCCAACCCCCGCACGCACGCACTGTTCGCCGACAAGCGAAATCTGGTGCTACTATCGGATGTGGACCAATTGCGCGGCTGGGCCGTTGCGCCTGATGCCATCCAGACGCTGGCATCTATTCCCAAGGCGATTCACGTCACACACGACAACGCTGGGCAACTATGGTCCCAGCGCAAAGGTTTGTTCTTCAAACCGGTTGCGGGCCACGGGGGCAAAGCGGTCTATCGCGGCGACAAGCTGACGAAATCGGTTTGGTCCGAGATACTCGTCTCCGAGTACATCGCACAGGACATCGCCCCACCCACCGAACGCCTCGTGAAGATCGGCGATGCGCCGCTGCCAAGAAAGATCGACGTGCGCCTCTATACCTATGAGGGAAAGCTGCTGTTGGCGGCGGCTCGACTCTACCAAGGCCAAACGACAAATTTCCGCACTGAAGGCGGCGGTTTCGCCCCTGTGTATTTTCTTTGAGCTGCCGATCTCGGTGGACGTTTTGGCTGAGACTACAGCCGGACGACGATTCCGGGCGCCGCGCGGACAGCCGACCAACGATTTATGATTTCGACGGCATCGGGTGCGAAGGTGTCAGCGCCGGAAGACGCCGACGAGTTCTTCGATGACCTTTTCCTGCTCTGAAGCGTTCTTCGAGTTCATAGCGCGGTGCACGCAATGGCCAAGGTGTTGCCGCAACAGGTCGCTTTCGATGCGCGCGAGCGCAGCACGGGCCGCTTCGATCTGCGTCACCACATCAATGCAGTAGCGGTCCTCTTCGACCATTTTGGCGATGCCCCGAACCTGCCCTTCGACCCGGTTCAGATTCTTCAGAACCTTCTCAGAAACCGATTTTTCCATATACCCCTCCCGGGTACTTGATTTGATACCCCCATAGGGTATATACGCTGAAGAACAAATGCAAGCCCGGAGGGCGCGATGGCGCATACCCACCCTGAAGGAAACGAACTCAAGGATCCGGTCTGCGGTATGACGGTGAAGGCGGATACGCCCCATCGCACAACGCATGACGGCCACGAGGTGTTGTTTTGCAGCGCGGGCTGCAAGACGAAGTTCCAGGCCGAGTCTGGTCGATATCTGAAGCCGGCCACCAAATCCGAACACAGCTGCTGCTCCGCAGATGGCTCCAAGGATGCACACGTTGGCGGTCAGGATGCTGGGAGCCGTCATCACCACCAGCATTCACACACGCCGTCCCTGACACCTGCGGCAATTCCCGCTCCTGCCGGCGCGAAATGGACCTGCCCAATGCATCCGGAGATTGTGCGGGATGGCCCGGGCTCCTGCCCGATCTGCGGAATGGCGCTCGAGCCGATGATGCCGACGGCCGAAGCAGGGCCGAACCCCGAGCTCGCCGACATGTCGCGTCGCTTCTGGGTGGGTCTTGCGCTCGCACTACCAGTTCTCGTGCTGGAAATGGGCCGTCACTTATTCAACGTCGATGCTCTTGTACCTCCGAATATCAATGCGTGGATCCAGTTTGGCCTCGCGACACCGGTAGTCCTTTGGGCAGGTTGGCCGTTCTTCGAGCGGGGTTATGCTTCGCTCGTCAACCGTAGCCTCAACATGTTCACGCTGATTGCGCTCGGCACGGGCGTGGCATGGACTTACAGCGTGGTCGCCCTGCTCTTCCCGTCGGCCTTTCCGCCAGAATTCCGCGGCCCCCACGGCGATGTCTCTGTCTACTTTGAAGCGGCTGCCGTCATTATAGTGCTTGTGCTACTCGGGCAGGTTCTGGAGCTAGGCGCTCGCGAGCGCACGGGCGGGGCCATTCGCGCCCTGCTTGACCTTGCTCCCAAGACCGCACGGCGCATCAGCGATGGCGATGAAGCCGAAGTACCGCTTGATGCAATCATGGTCGGCGATCGGTTGCGTGTCCGTCCGGGCGAGAAGACGCCGGTCGACGGCGTTGTCATCGACGGGCGCTCGACGGTCGATGAGTCCATGGTGACCGGCGAATCCATGCCCGTCACGCGGGGCGTCGGTGACGCCGTCATTGCCGGGACCCTCAATCAAACCGGCGCTCTCGTCATCGAAGCAAAACGCGTAGGCCGCGACACGATGCTGTCGCAGATCGTGCAGTTGGTTGCTGACGCGCAGCGTAGCCGCGCGCCGATCCAGCGCCTCGCGGACAAGGTATCAGGCTGGTTTGTGCCAGCTGTGATCGCTATCGCCGTCCTTGCGTTCATTGGCTGGTGGGTGTTCGGGCCGCAGCCCTCTTTCACCTATGGACTGATAGCTGCCGTCTCCGTCCTGATCATCGCATGTCCGTGTGCGCTTGGCCTCGCCACCCCCATGTCGATCATGGCGGGCGTCGGTCGGGCAGCACGTCAGGGCGTCCTGATCCGCAACGCCGAAGCGCTGGAGCGCTTTGAAAAGGTCAACACGCTGGTCCTGGACAAGACGGGCACGCTGACCGAGGGCAAGCCCGGCGTCGTTGCAATCAAGACTGTTGCGGGGTTAGTGGAAGCTGACCTCCTGCACGCTGCAGCAAGTCTCGAGCAGCGCAGCGAGCATCCACTGGCGCTTGCCGTGGTGGCAGCTGCGAAGGAACGTGGCATCTCCCTGGTCGAACCGACCGAGTTCGACTCGCCGACAGGCAAGGGCGTCATCGGCAAAGTCGAAGGCAAGACCGTCGCGCTTGGCGCCGAACGCTATCTGGATGAACTCGGCATCGCGACATCATCTCTTCGCTCCGAAGCAGAACGCCTGCGCGCGGATGGCGTCACGGCCATCTTTGTTGCCATCGAGGGCGGACTGGCTGGTGTTCTGGGCATTGCTGACCGGATCAAGGCGACGACGCCTGAATCGCTCAAGGCGCTGCGCAGCCAGGGCATCGAACTGGTCATGTTGACCGGAGACAATCGCACGACGGCGGAGGCTGTCGGTCGGACACTGGGCATCACGAATGTCGAGGCAGAAGTCCTGCCTGAAGACAAATCGCGGATCGTCGAGCGACTCAAGCGAGAAGGCCGCATCGTTGCGATGGCAGGAGACGGCGTCAACGACGCGCCCGCGCTTGCGGCAGCTGATGTTGGGATCGCCATGGGCACCGGCACGGATGTCGCCATCGAAAGCGCTGGCGTCACATTGCTCCGGGGCGATCTCAGCGGGGTTGTGAAAGGCCGGGCTGTGTCGCGCGCGACAATGGCGAACATCCGGCAGAATCTGGTTTTTGCGTTCGGCTACAATGCCCTCGGGATCCCTGTTGCCGCTGGCCTCCTTTATCCGATCACGGGTCAGCTGCTGTCCCCAATGATCGCGGCGCTCGCCATGGCGTTGTCCTCGGTATCGGTAATCGTGAACTCGCTGCGGCTGGGGGCCACGCCGCCAAGCGAGGCGCCCGGACCGCATCCGAAGCCTACGCTTGCGCCCCAAACCCAACTGGCGCCAGCTCCCACTAGTGTTCCCGGGGCGAAGCCCTAGGTGAGGGTTCCGCCCATAAGCTGCGTATTATGTATGACCCCCTCCCCGCCGCACAAAATCTGCGGCTAGATCAACGAGCATCCTATGAAAAACAAGCTTCTGACTCTCATGCTGGCGGCGGCTCTTCTGGGCGCATCGCCCGCCTTCGCCCACGGCGGCATGATGGAAACCAGCATCCACGACAAGGCCAGCCTGGTGCAGGCACCGGCCGAATTCAAAGTGACATTCCAGCACGAGAGCGCCATCACCAGCCTCATGCTGATGACGGCGGACAAGAAGATGATCGCGGTCGATTTTAAGCCTTCAAAGACGATGGGCAAGGAGTTCATAGTCCCGCTGCCGACGCTCGCCAAAGGCTCTTACACGCTGTCGTGGAAATCGATGGCTAAGGACGGCCATGCCATGCCAGGCGCCGTGCGTTTCACGGTAACGGGCCAGTAGCACCGTGATCGGGGACGAACTGTCATTTCTGCAGTTCGCTGACCGGATCGGTCTCAATCTTTTTTCGCTCCTGACGATCGGTTTCGCGCTCCATGCCGCTTCAGGCGTCTTGGAGCGCGATTCATTTCGGGGTCTGCGGTCCCGTATTGCCCTGACCGGCGCCGCTCTGGCCTTCTTCACAGCGGTTCGTCTTGGCATCCTCGTCGCGCAGATGGGGGATGGTGGGAATTTCCTCGACCCTGAACTGATGCCGCTGGCGTGGTTGGTTCTTGGCAACTCGACGCTCGCGATCCTTGTAGGCGCTGTTGCCTCCATCGCCGGAGTGTGGTTCGGCTCACGGGTCGTCGCCGGTCTCGGCGCAGCAGCGCTCAGTGTTGGCTTCGGCCTCACGGGCCATGCGCAGGGACTGACCGATCCCGGCCTTGCGCCCATAATGGTCGCCGCGCATGTCTTGATCGCGGGCTTCTGGGTCGCTGCTCCGATCAGCCTTTATCCAGGTTCAACGCTGGACAGTGCTCGGCTTACCAGCCGTCTCCACCGTTTCAGCACAATCGCCGTCGCGGCCATCCCGGTCTTGATCGCCTTGGGCATCTGGCTTGCGTGGATGCTTACCGAAGGGGGCGAGAAACTTCTCGTCACAACCTACGGGCTTCTATTGCTCGCCAAACTCGCGATTGGGATCATCGCGATAGGCGTTGGCGCGCTCAACAAGCAGGTCATCACAGCAAAGGTTGCAGCTGCTCCGGCCACCGGTAAGAAGTGGCTACGCGTTGCGCTGCTGTGCGAAGCGACGTTGTTTGCGGCGGCTATAATCGCTGTCTCCGCGGCCACCACGATTGGCGCCCCCGCCGGATAACTGGCGCGCAGCGATCCGCATCAAGGCGGGCCACACATGGATCTATCTCGATCATGCCGCTGGCCGCTCGAAATCAAGAGGCTGTCCAATCCCTGCGTGAATTCGGTCGTCGCTGCGTATAGACTGGAAGGGACGGACGTATTGGGAGATCGGCATGTCGCCTAACCTTGAACACCTGCTGACAGAATTGCACCGGCAGCCCCCAGACCGTGATCTTGGCGGCCTTACCGTCGAGGTCAACGAGACGCTGGCCGAGCGCGCGGCGATCACCGGCCAGACATGGCGGCTGCGTGCGGCGGTTATGGGCCTTCTGGTCATGGGAGGCGCTGCCGTCAGCGCCTCGACGGCATCGGCTGTGGCCCCCTCAACATCCCCATTTTCCGCCTGGTCCAGTCTTGCGCCGTCAACCCTCCTGGAGCCTTCCGAGTGAAGGTTTCGGTTCGCAGCGCCATCATCACTGTTGTTCTCGCCTTCTTGGCGGGCATCGGCGGCATGTGGCTTGGGCACCAGTTGCTTACCGCCCCGGCTCACGACCAGTCCCTGCACGCGATGGTGCACAATGAACTTTCGCTGACGCCCGAGCAGGAACGGGCGCTCGACGCCTTGGAGACTGATTTCGCCGGCCGTCGTCTGGCGCTGGAAGGCGAGATGCGCGAGGCCAATGCTGAGCTGGCCGCCGCAATCCGTGCAAGCGAGACCGCAGGACCAGCCGTCGAGGCGGCCGTGCATCACTTTCACGATGCCATGGGCACGCTTCAGACGGAGACAATCGCGCACGTCTTCGCCATGCGCAAAGTGCTCACCCCGGAACAGCGCAGGCAGTTCGACGACAGGATCGGCGAGGCGTTGACCGCCGACGCCAAATGAGCGGCGCCAACCCGGATGATAGCGACGCCATGCTGGCGGCGCGCGCCCTTAAGGGCGATCGTTCCGCCTTCAACCATATCGTCCGGCGCCACCAGGAACCGCTCTACCGCTTCATCCGCCGGTATGTCGGCGATGCAGATGAAGCGTATGATCTCCTTCAGGAATCCTTCGTTTCGGCCTGGCAGGCGCTCGGGCGATATGATCCGTCGCGTCCGGCAGCCACATGGCTTCGTCGGATCGCGCTCAACAAGTGCCGGGACTGGGGACGCCGCCGGGTCGTGCGGCGGTTCTTCTATGGTGCTCGAGCCCTTGATGAAACCGCTGCGGCGTCGGAAGCGAGCACAGACGACGCCAATGAGGCCGCGCTGACCCGTCTCGACCGCGCGATCGCGGCACTGCCTGGCCAGCTCAAGGAGCCTCTGCTCCTCACGGCATTTGAAGGCTTGTCTCAAGCGGCGGCTGGCGAGGCGCTCGGAATTTCGGCCAAGGCCGTCGAAACCCGCGTCTACCGCGCGCGCAAGCTGCTTGCAGAAGCCCTCAAGGCCGGTGGCGTTGATGTCGATGAATCTTGAAAGGCAATTACTTCGCGGCGCGCGACGACCAGTGAATATGAGCGATGCGCCAGCCTTCGGCAGCCTTGCGCAGGATCATCGTTTCGGTGGTCACGCGATCAACGGGCTTGTCCTTGTACGTTCCTGTCGCGCGGCTTTCGCTGACGATCCAGGCCGTGTCGCCCTCGACAAAGCCGGCCCGATGCGTGAGCCTTGATGGAATAGCCGCTGCATAGGCGGCATCTGCGCCAGCATGATGCGAAGCGTACTCGGCCCGCGACCGTTCGGCATGGCCGCTCTCGAAGATCAGCGCATCGTCAGCAAGTAGCGCCGCGGCGGCGACGCCATCACCTCCAGAAAGTTTGGCATGAAAGGCGTCAACCGCCTTCGCGGCCTGCTGCGCTTCTGACGACATGGGCGCCACCAACGGCGCATCGATGGTCTGCGCCGTGGCGACAGCGTGTATCGATGTCAGAAGCGATGCCGCCAGAATCCAGCGAATGCGACTACAGGTCATGCCACGCTCCAATCTCGTCCAGGCCGCTCGTCAGTACCACGCCCGCAGGCCGACGACGAAGCTCGCCGTCTCCGCGCTCTCTCCGTCGGCCCGCGCATAGTCGGCAGTGTCCCCGAACTTGCGTTCCCACGATACCCCAATGTAGGGGGCGAACTCGCGCTGAAACTCGTAGCGGAGACGCAGGCCAAGCTCCGCGTCGGAGAGGCCGGAGCCAAGACCAATGGCAGCATCGTCCCGGGCGGCGAAATTCACCTCGGCGCGCGGCTGGAGGACGAGGCGCTGCGTCAGTCGGAAATCGTAGTTTCCGTCGAGTCGTCCAAGCACCTGGCCGCGTTGACCGACGAACAGCGCTCCCTCCACCTCGAACCAGTAAGGCAGAACCGTCTCAAAGCCGAGCGCGAGGTAGGTGCGCGAAGGATTGGGTTCGATGTCCTGCCGGATGCCAATCTGAAGGTCAGTGACGTGATCCCAGGCGCGCGAATAGAGCGCCTGAATCTCTGCGCTCTCGACCTCCTCGTCACCCTCGCCTTCCGTCTTGATGACAAGTCGATCGATGTCGCCGCCGAACCATGCCTCGCCATTCCAGGCATAGCCATCCTCGCCGTCCTGGCTGCGATACTCGATCATGTCGCCCATGATCTTGTAAGTGAGAGCGCCGCCATGCTCGTCGCGCAGGATGCCGCGCGCCCGGTTCATATCGTCCACACCAAAGAAGCGGTCGGCCGCAAATTCGGCTGGCGCGTCGGGCGGTACATCATTGCCCGCTTCCGGCGGATCAACGGCCTCCTCGGCCATCTCGTGGCCAGCATGCTGGTCCGGCGCAGTAGCGGCGGGTTTGTCGCCGTGATCGTGCTGTGCGTGTGGTTCGGCAGGCGCTGCGGGTTGCTGTTGCGGCCCTGGGGTCTTTGGCGCAGGCGTTGGGGGCGCAGGCGTTGGGGGAGCCGGTGTTTGTGGCGCACCATGGCCTTCGTGCTGAGCGAGGGCCGGAGCCGCGCCACCAAGAGAAAGGGCGATCAGGAGGAGATACCGGTTCATGCGGCAGCCCCATCAAGCGGACGCACAGTGAAGACCTGAAACATCCCGGCATGCATGTGGTAAAGCATGTGGCAGTGGAAGGCCCAGTCGCCAGGTTCGGCCGTGAAATCGAACTTCACGATGCCGCCCGGAGCGACGATCACCGTGTGCTTGCGCGGCATATGGCCAAGCGGGGCTCTCTGCGCCAGCTCGAAAAAATGTCCATGCAGGTGAATGGGATGCGCCATCATCGTGTCGTTGACGAGACTGACACGGACACGTTCGTTCTTGCGGAAAGCATAGGGCGCCGGCTTGTCGGAGAACTTCTTGCCGTCGAAGCCCCACATGAAGCGTTCCATGTTGCCAGTGAGGCGGATTTCCAGTTCGCGCGATGGCGCGCGCGTGTCGGCGTTGGGTTCAAGCGCGATGAGATCCCTGTAGACGAGTACGCGATGGCCGACGCTTTCGAGACCCTGCCCCGTTTCTCCGGTGCGATCCATTGGCATGGGTGCAAGTGACTGCACACCCGGTCCGAGGTCGACCTGCGGGGCGTTCATCCAGTTGCGCATGGACATGTCCATGCCCTCCATTCCGGCCATGTCGCCCATGACATCCGAACCACGTACGCGTGGCGCGGCCATGCCAGGTACTGCCATCGCAGCCATATCGGTGTGGCCGGCGTGCACCGACCCGGTCATGCCGCCCATGTCGTGCGCCATGCCCATGTCTTTCATCGTGCCGAGAGGGCGCTCCCGTAGTGGCGGGACTTCCGCTGTCATGCCAAGGCGTGGCGCAAGCGTTGCGCGCGCCATCCCCGAACGATCGACGGCCTCAGCAACCAGCGTGAAGGCCCGATCTTCGGTCGGCGTGATGATGACGTCATACGTCTCGGCGTTACCGATCTGGAACTCGTCAACCGTGACCGGACGCACATTCTGTCCGTCGGTTGCAACGACGCTAAGCTTTAGTCCGGGAATGCGCACATTGAAAATGGTCTGCGCTGCGGCGTTGATAAAGCGCAGACGGACGCGCTCACCCGGCGCGAAGAGCCCGGTCCAGTTGTCGGTGGGTCCGCGACCATTGACGAGGAATGTATAGACGGCCCCGGTCACGTCCGAGATGTCGGTCGGATCCATGAGCTCACGGGCCCATTCCATGCGCTCTGTCAGCGACTGGTCCTTGCCAGCCAGGAGCCCTGCGATGGTCTGCTTCTGAAAATTGAAGACGCCGGCTTCCTGCTTGAGCTTCTGGGCTATGACGTGCGGGTGGATGAAGCTGTAGTCGGACAGCAAGATCACGTGCTCGCGGTCATAGGCGACCGGATCGGGACCTGCAGGATCGATGATCATCGCTGCATAATGTCCCTCCTGCTCCTGCAGGCCGGAGTGACTGTGGAACCAGTAGGTACCCGACTGCTTCACGGGAAATTCGTACGTGAAAGTCTCGCCAGGCCGAATTCCGGGAAAGCTGACGCCGGGCACGCCATCCATTTCGAACGGCACCAGGAGCCCGTGCCAGTGGATCGACGTGTCCTCCTCAAGAGTGTTGGTGATATGCAGGCGAACAGTCTGACCTTCCTTGAGCCGGATGATCGGGCCGGGAACGGTTCCGTTTATGGTGATTGCGTGCCCCGTCCTGCCGTCGATCGTGATCGCACCATGGCCGATCGTCAGGTGGATATCTGAGCCCGAGAGTGTTTCCGGTTTCTCGACCGCTGAGGGAAGCTTTTGCGCCCAGGCAGTGGGCCCAGCGGTGATGGCAACGCCTGCGATGGCCGTCCCGACCAGAAACTGGCGCCGGCCAAGACCTCTCGCTGCCTCGTCACCCATCCGCAACTCCTGATCAGAATGTATCGCGCGATCGCGCGACTTCGCTATTGAGAACAGTACGCAGCCTAAGACCAAATCCCTCAAAGCCGAGTGTCAGGTTTAAGCGAACGCCCACTCACTTGGATGCCTCGACAAACCAGCTGTCCATGACCGGACTCAGCGCCTTGCCATTGATGGCGGCGGATCAGAGTGTTCGATGGCCCAGGGCGGGCGCCTCATCGCAGACCCCTCCCCTAGCCGGTGGACAAGAAACAAAGTGAAGGGGCCGTCGGAACTGCGACGACCCCTTTAGACTCCGACAGAGTAACTCTTACTCGGCAGCAATCGCCACACCGGCAGACGTCAGCTCGTAGACGCCAGCAGGCGCGGGCGTAACCAGAAGATCAGGCAGATAGCCTGTTCCTCCCAATGCCTCGCCAACCTTTGCGGCCAGCTCGTCCTTCTTGAGCTTGTTGTAAGCTTTCAATGTCGCTTCCCGTGACTGCTCCCTCTGCTCGAAAAATCGTGGCGCCTCGGCAACGGCGACCAGCAGGTCCGCCTTTGGCAGACGTGTCCAGTAAGACGCATCCGCCTTCCAGAACTCACGCATGTCGAGATCGAGGATCTCCGACAGTCTGTCGGCCAGTGACTGACGGCGATGATCTGAGGGCGCGCCCTTCTCGTGCACGAGATCGACGGCATCGGCCGCGATGACCGCCAGAACCGAGAGAAGTGTTTCGGGAGGCTGCATCAGGCACCAGTCGAGCACCTCGTCCTCATTGTCAGGAATATGGGCCATAATTGCGCTGCGCGTTTCAACGAGCGCTTCGAGGTCGTCGACATGCGCGGCGCTCGCCGACAGACCGACACCGGACAATTCGCTTCGGAACACGGTCCGCATGATCATCGCAGCAACTGTCACGGCAAGAGCAGTTTCCCGATCCCGCGCCAGCAGGAGACGTATCGCGCGTGAACGCGCGAGCGACAAATCGCGGATCACGGACTTTGGGAGACCGCAGGCAGTCTCAGGCTCTGGAGATGCGACCGCCTCGTCATCGATGACGGCGTCATCACCGGTCTCTGCCCTCTCCAGCCGTTTGCGGATGTCCTTGATCGTCTTCTCATCAGACTGCCGGACAACGCCCAGTGTGGCATAGGCTTCTCCGTCATGATTGATCGCGATGACCACGCCAGCATGTGCGATGAGATCCGCGTTCCAGACCCGGGCTGACTGACGCAGGGTTTCGATTGAGGCGGCAAGCGTGTCACGCGCGTCCCAGCGCGGATCATCCTCGATGCTGTCTTCATCCAGTGCGGCGTCGAGCGCATCCAGTTCGTCGCGCAGGCGGGTCAGTTCGGCCTCTTCGTCATCGGTGTAGTCGCGCCATTCAGGCTGAAGGCGCATCACAGCATAGCCGCTATCGGCGCGGCCCTGACCAAGGCTTGTCTCGACCCATCCCCAGCCTTGCGCGATCCAGCTATCGCGCTCGCCGGCGAGCTTCTGTTCAGCCAGTTCCGCCATCAGTGCCGGATTTTCAACATAGACGGCTTCAGCATCAAACAGGTCGCGCACCACAACGCCTCCGGCGCATTCATAGGCTTCAAGCCCGACAAACGCCGCCAGACGATCCGACGCCCGCATGCGCCCTTCCATCAGTCGGGCGCGAACGGATCCGGCATGCGTCACCGGCCGGCTCAGACTCTTGAACACGGCCTCTTGCTGGGCATGGCTTTCGACGAGGCAGAAGGCGCGGGCTGCTTCCAGGCTGACGTCCCCGCGCTTCCAGGCCGTCTTGATTTTGGGCGACAGTCCCGCGAGTGCCAGGCGCTGGTCGACGTGACGACGGGTTACCCCGAATCGGCGGGCGACATCGTCTGCCGTGGCTCCCTCTGCGACGAGCGCGGCGTAGGCATCAACCTCATCCATGGCGTCCATGGCGACGCGCTGGACGTTTTCCGCAAGCGACACCTCGATGCCCCGCTCTGCCGCAACAACGTGGCAGGGGACCGGATGATCTTTCGACAGCACGCCCTGCCTGGCCAGTTGTTTCAGTGCGGCGAGACGTCGGCCACCGGCGTCGACCTCGAACTTGTCTCCCTCGGTCGGAACCACGCAGAGATTCTGGAGCAGGCCGTGAGCGGCAATTGAAGCGGCCAGGGCGTCGAGATCGGCCTTGCGATCCTGCTTGCGAACATTGCGCGGCGAAGCGACCAGCTTGTTGAGGGCGATCAGCTGTATGGAGTGAGCTTGAGCAGTCATGGATGAGCTCCTTGAGCATGCCCGAGGGCGGAACGCCGGATCGGGGTCGCCTGCGCGACCCGCCTCACCGGCCTGTCGCATGAGGCCGCTGCTCAAGGGCGAAGAGCGCCAGCGTCCCTTGAACGGCGGACGCGACAGGCCACAGGCGAGGAGAAGCGCGCAGGCGTCCTACCGGCGTCGACACCCGCCTGCTCAACGTGTCGCTGACTGTCAGAATGTCAGCAGCAGTTCCGCCCGGCCGATGATCTCGCTTGCCCGTGTCACGCCAAAGTACCGCCCATCATAAGACCCAGCGGTATCGCCAAGCAGGAACACCTGGCCCTCGTGCAAGGAGGCACACCCCTGCCATGATGGAAGCGGCTCTCCTGTCGAGTCGTTCGATTTGGCTTGTGCGATAACCTCGTCGTTGACGAGGACCGTGCCATCACGTCGGCAAACGGCATCTCCGGCCGCAGCAACAACGCGCTTGATGAGAAGTTTGCCTCTCGGCAGAACGCCCCTACGATCCAGCTCTGCGGCCAGCATATCGGCGGGAAGCACGGCGACGCGATCCCCGACATGCCATCGTTCGTGGTCGATGCGATAGAGTCCCGCTGGAGCGCTGGCGGTCGCATTCCAAACGAACTGCGCTGATCCCGCGGCTACGGGAAGAGCCAAAGCCGCTACACCCAGTGTGGCGACAGCCAGGAGGCCGGCCTTCATCCAGCCACGACCAGGTTGAGCCCGTGCAAGCGTTCTTCCTCGCGGCCCTCCCAGGTCTTCAACCATGCGGTGACTCTTGCCTTCAATCTCTCAAAGCATCGATCTGGGCGATCCAGCCGGCAGGCACAGTTTCGGCTCGGGCGGCACATAGAGCTCCCGGAAACATGCGTGGTAGCGCGGATCAAAGCAGGACCTGATCCAATGGAGTATCGGTTGGCTGGCCTGCAGATTGCGGACGCGTTCGGTGTAGGTCAGCCAGAACTTGACCGACCCTAGCGGCTTGATGCCGAGGAGCGGCACCACACGGTCCTCGAACTCGGAGACATAGCTCGGCAGAACAGCAATCCCTGCCCCGGAGGCGCATGCCTCCATGAGCACAGTACCCGTATCAGTCTCCATCGCGTTGGGCAGAATCTCGCCCCAGGCTGCCGCACCGGGCCGCCAGCTCGAGGGCTGGTATTCCTTGCCGGACAGCCGCAGGCATTGATGCGACTGGAGATCCGACATCGTCTTCGGTTCACCGAAGCGCTTCAGATAGTCCGGCGTTGCGTAGAGAATGTAGTGCAGCCAGCCGAGTTGGCGTGAGACGATGTTGCTCGCGCCAGGTTCTTCGAACTGGATGGCGATATCGCCATCGCCTTCAAGGAGGTTTGGAGCCGTCGGCAGCACCTTCAGAAAGACCCTCATATCGGGCTCAAGCGCCAGTAGCTCGGACATGCGGCGCGCGAGCCAGTAGGTTGCGATGCCTTCGCGCGCGCAGATGACGAGATGGTCTGGCGCACTCTCATTGGCGCGCTCGATGATCGACTGCACCGAGTCCGCCATGTTGCGCGCCGAGCGCAGGATGTCTTCGCCGACATTGGTCAACTCAAGGCCCCGGCTTGATCGTTCGAACAGCTGGTGTCCGAGCATGCGTTCAAGCTCCTCGAGGTCCTTGGACACCTTGCCGTAGCTGAGGCAGAGCGTCTTCGAAGCTGCGTTGATGCTTCCCGTGTCGGCTACCGTCTGGAAGACCTTAAGCCGATCCCAGTCGAGTTTCGCCCCGCCAACGTTCGTCATTTTTTGACGACCCCCTCGCGTAAACTACGTGAGGCGAAAAATCCGCGCCGCGCCTAAGCCAGATAGATCACTGGCTGAGTGGACGCGATGGACAGGCCCCTACCCACGTTAACGTGTTATCCGTGCAACCCCCGGACCAGACAGGCTTTTTCGTCCGGCCTCCGTGTACGGACGGTCTTCGAAGCGTGCGGTGACCGCGAATTCGATAACCCGCTGTTCCCGCAGACGGCGAGTCCATCCGAGGTCTCTTCGCCGGGCGCGTCCCGTAACGCCACGACAGCTTCGCGCCTCACGGGGCGCCCTGCGATTAACGCTCGCTGCGCAATGAGAGTCGTAAACGCATGAGCGCCGGACGCGTTTACTGGGGTCAGATCCTCTGCGTGCTTGCAGCGTTTGCTGCGAGTCTTGTCATCACGACACAATGGACGGCCGGCGTGCTGGGTTACCAGTCACAACTCGGCACGCCTGATGCTATCCTGCTTGGCTATCCCCTCTATGCGCCCTGGAAGTTCTTCCTGTGGTGGTATGCCTATGACGCCTATGCCCGGCACATCTTCGAGACGGGCGCACTGATCTTCCTTGCCGGGGTCATCATCTCGGTCGCGATCGCGTTCGGCTTCTCACTCTGGCGCGCGCGGGAAGCCAAAGACTCAGTCACCTATGGCAGCGCCCGCTGGGCGACGCCACGCGATGTCCACAAACTCAATCTCACCAGCGGCGATGGCGTCGTCCTGGGCACGCTGGACAACCAGCTCCTGCGACATGATGGGGATGAGCATGTGCTGGTCATCGCCCCGACCAACACGGGCAAAAGTGTTGGCATTTCGCTGCCCACCGGCCTTGTCTGGCGGCATTCCTACTTGGCCCTCGACCTCAAGGGCGAGAGCTGGGCCGTAACATCCGGCCTGCGGGCAGCTTTTGGCCCGGTCTACAGGTTTGCGCCGACCAAGGCGGACACGCATCGCTACAATCCGCTGACTCAGATCCGCCGCGGCGATGCCGAAGTGCGCGACGCGCAGGTCCTGGCCGACATGTTGGTCGATCCGGAAGGGGCGTTGCGCGAGCGCAGCCACTGGCAGCTCCGCGCGTTCGAACTGCTGGTCGCAACGATCCTCTGGACGCTCTATGCCGAGAAGCAGAAGTCGCTTGCACGCGTCGGGCAGCTGCTGGCCGACCCGGCGCGACCGGTGCTCGACCTGTTCGACGAGATGCTGCGTCGACCCATCAAGGATGGCGCACCCCATCCCGTTGTCGCGGCCGGCGCGCGTCAACTCCTGGACATGGCGGATGCCGAGCGCTCCGGCGTTGTCTCAACCGCCCTCGGTTTCCTTGCGCTCTATCGTGATCCTCTCCTCGCCCGCGCGACCGAGACGTCTGATTTCACGATCGAGGAGCTGATCAACGGCGAGCGGCCGATCTCGCTCTATCTGGTTGTGCCGCCCGAAGAGATCTCCCGTCTCAAGGCGCTGCTGCGTCTGATGATCAACCAGATCCTGAAGCGGTTGACAGAGGTCGCTTCCGAAAACCCTACCGGCCGGCGCGTCCTCCTGATGCTCGATGAGTTTCCGCAGCTCGGGAAGCTGGATTTCTTCGAGCACGCCCTCGCCTATATCCGTGGCTACAGGATCAAGGCCTGCCTGGTTGCGCAATCGCTCAATCAGCTCGTCCAGACCTATGGCGAGAACACCTCCATTCTCGACAATGCTCATGTGCGGGTCGCCTTCGCCTGCAATGACGAACGGACTGCCCGCCGTATCTCCGACATGCTGGGCGTCACCACCGAGACGCGCGCGCAGATGAACTATGCCGGCTCGCGCATGGCGCCCTGGCTCGGCCACACCATGGTCTCGCGCCAGGAAGTGCCGCGGCCCCTGCTGACGCCGGGCGAGGTCATGCAGCTGCCGCATGCGGATGCGCTGATCCTGACCGGCGGGGCGCCACCCATCCGCGCAAAGAAAGTGCGCTACTTCGCAGAACCCATCTTCAAGGCGCGCCTGAAGCCGCCTATTGCGTCCCCCCGCCATTCCCCCAACGGCCTCCCAACGGTCTGGTCCGGCCTCATCGCGTCCACGACGCCCCTCCCGCCGTCCTCGCAGTCGACGTCTCTCAAGCGCACAACCGGTCCCGGCCATACGCACGCCCAGGACCAGAGTGAGCAGTCGCTACAGCACGCCTTCAACTTTTCAACGCCTGCCGCAGGCGAGGCGACGCAAACGAACGACGCAGCATCACAGGCAACACCGCCATCGTCCGACGATCTTGGCGCGGCGTTCACGGGGCCTGGCCTCGCGAGAACCGTGTTCGCCTTCAACCCCGAACATTTCGACACGGATGTCTGAGCTCATGCCGCGCGCCAAGATCACCGCCTACATCAACCAGGATCTCGTCGCCGCGATGCGGCGTCTGGCCGTGCATCAGGGTCGCAGTGCGTCAGACGTTCTGGAGGATGCCGTCCATCGCTTCTTCGATGCGACGCGCCAGGAGGGCGAGCATCACGCCCTGATGGCGCGCCTCGACCGGATCATGGCGCGGCTCGCCATGCTCGAGCACGGCCAGGAGACGCTGTTCGAACTGACCGCACACACGACGCGGTTTGTGATGAGCGTCTCACCCGACATTCCGGAGATGGACAAGGCGGACGTCAACGCGCGGGGGTCGGAGCGCTTCCGCAATGTCATCGCCGCGATGGTTGCCAAGCTCCGGACGGGCCGCAGCATCCTGCGCGACCAGTTCGGTCCGACCATCGAGCATTCTACTCCCGACTGCCATGTGGGGGCGGCCGGCGAATGAGCAACGCCGTTCCTCAACACGACGCGTCGCGTGGCCATGACCCCTCACGTGGATTGGCCATGCTGACCACAGCGCTCGGGCCGTCGGTCGCAGCCATGCTGGAGGCGACCGACACGATCGAGGTCATCGCCAACCCGGATGGCCGTCTCTGGCTTGAGCAGGCCGGCAAGGGTCGGGTCGCAACGCCGCACCGGCTCGAAGCATCAGAGACCGAGCGCGTCATCCGTCTTGTCGCCACGCTGACCGGCGCCGAGGTCAATCGCGACACCCCCATCGTCTCTGCCGAGCTGCCCCCACGTGGCGAGCGGTTCGAAGGCGTCCTGCCGCCGGTGTCACGCGCGCCCTGCTTTGCGATCCGCAAGCCAGCGGCACGCGTGTTCACGCTCAATGACTATGAAGCCTCGGGCGTCATCACCCCAGGACAGGCCGCCACACTTCGGCGCGCGATCCGCGACCACGCCAACATCATGGTCGCGGGCGGCACGGGCTCGGGCAAGACAACGCTCGCCAATGCGCTGCTGCATGAGATCGCCCAGCTTGGCGAACGCGTGGTCATTCTAGAAGACACCCGCGAGCTCCAGTGCGCGGCGGAGGACGTGGTCGCGCTGCGGACACAGCCCGGGTCGGTATCCCTGTCGGACCTGGTGCGCTCGACGCTCCGGCTCCGGCCTGATCGCATTGTGGTCGGCGAGGTGCGCGGTCCCGAAGCTCTCGACCTGCTCAAGGCCTGGAATACCGGTCATCCGGGCGGCATCGCGACACTGCACGCAAACTCGGCGCAGGCCGCTCTGTCGCGGCTTGAGCAGCTCACCATGGAAGTCTGCGAGACGCCGCCTCGCGCGCTGATCGCGGAAGCCATTGATCTCGTCGTCTTTGTGGAGCGCGGCGGGCCAGCCGGCCGGCGCATCCCGGAAATCCTCGCGCCGAAGGGCAGATTGCCCGCAGCGCCGGACCCCGCTGCGCGAGGGGGAAGCGCGCTTCAATCTACCAACAGGAGTGAACCATGAGACTGACCAAGACGCTGCGCGCAATGGTGCGCGTGGCAACTCTCGGCGTTGGCGCCGTGATGCTCAGCGGAGCGGCGCACGCGGCGACTGCCGGCGGCGGCATGCCGTGGGAAGGCCCGCTGACGGCGGTGCTGGATTCCATCACCGGCCCGGTCGCGCGGATCGTCGCGATCCTGATCATCGTCGCAACAGGCCTCACGCTGGCGTTCGGCGATGTCGGCCAGGGCTTCAAGAAGCTGCTGCAGATCCTGTTCGGTCTCGCCATCGCATTCGCTGCGGCGAGCTTCTTCCTGCCGCTGGTTGGCGGCGGCGGCGCGGTTATTCCGTAGAGGAGAAGCTCGCATGCGCGATACCCGCGATGTTCCAGGATTTGTGGCGCCCGTTCGGCAGGCCCTCACCCAACCCCTCCTCATGGGTGGGGCTCCCCGGTCTTATGCCATCCTCAACGGCACGCTGGCGGCCATCGTCGCCTTTGCCGGAGCCCTCCTCCCCGGGCTCATCCTGGGCATCGCGGGGCATGTGCTCGGCGTCATCCTCGCCCGGCGCGATCCCGACGCGGTCGAAGTGATGAGCCGCGCCATGCGCATCCCCAACCGTCTTGAGACCTGACGCTTCAAACGGACTCTCTCCCAACGGATCTGAACATGTTCTCCCTTGCTCCTTACGCTCACACGCCCAGCCGCCTTGAGGATTACCTCCCTTGGGCAATGCTGGTCGCGCCAGGCGTTGTCCTCAACAAGGATGGGTCCTTCCAGGCCACAGCCCGGTTCCGCGGACCTGACGTACGCTCGTCTACTCCGGAAGAGCTGGTCGCCTTCACCGCGCGCGCCAACAATGTGTTCCGGCGGCTCGGGCATGGCTGGGTTGTCTATATCGAAGCGGATCGCCGCGAGATAACGGACTATCCCGACGGCGCGTTCGAGGATGATCTCTCGCGTCTCATCGACTCGGAGCGGGCGGCCCAGTTCGAACAGGCGGGCGCGCAGTTCGAGACCGTCCACCACCTCACCCTGCAATGGACGCCTCCAGCTGACGCACATGCCAAGGCGTCGGCTTTCTTCTTCGAGATCGACCAGAAAAAGGCGGCTTCTGTGCCAGCCCCAAGGCAGACCCGCCAGACACGCGTGGCTGACAAGATAGCGCTCGACCGTCGTGTC
>JAVBYB010000469.1 GCA_030824255.1 bacterium | reverse complement strand
CCGCGCCCAGCTGGAAGCCCGTTTCGGCAGTTTGCTGCCGCCCGGTCAGCGCAGAATCGGCAGCCGCCAGCCCGCTCTCGGCAAGAATCGTCGCCACCGGGCGGTCGTCCCGAGACTGTGGCGCGCCTCGTTCTCCCTGGCATCCGGCAAGCAGGGTAGCCGCAAGAGCCCAGCCTCGAATCGATTTCATCGTGTTTCTCCCGTGCCGCCCTCAACTTCTAGGCCCACCAGTCAGCCCGACGCGCAAGCTGTGGTGTCGACTGCAAAACTCCGCGCCGGGTCATTTTCACGCTTTGTTCCTGAGAACATTTGTAGTACAAAACTTCCTACACAGCTGGTGTCCGGATGGGTTTGCCCACCCACAGCCAGCATGGCAGATGATGGAGACGGAACATGGCGGCCGCGCTGAAGCTGGTGGAAGACAAGGGCATGGACAAGCAGAAGGCGCTGGAAACCGCTCTCGGACAGATCGAGCGGAGCTTCGGCAAGGGGTCGATCATGCGCCTCGGCGAACAGAAGGCCCTCGATATCGAGGCCCTGTCGACCGGCTCGCTCAGTCTGGATGTCGCTCTTGGCATTGGCGGCCTCCCGCGCGGCCGCATCATTGAAATCTACGGGCCGGAAAGCTCGGGCAAGACGACGCTGGCCCTTCACGTGATCGCAGAAGCCCAGAAGAGCGGCGGTGTCGGCGCTTTCGTGGATGCCGAGCACGCGCTTGACCCGGTCTATGCCGGCAAGCTGGGCGTGGATCTGGATGATCTTCTCGTCTCGCAGCCCGACACAGGCGAGCAGGCGCTCGAAATCGCGGATACGCTGGTCCGCTCGGGCGCTGTGGACGTGCTGGTGATCGACTCGGTCGCTGCGCTCACTCCGCGCGCGGAACTCGAAGGCGAAATGGGCGACTCGCTCCCCGGCCTGCAGGCGCGCCTGATGAGCCAGGCGCTGCGCAAGCTCACGGCTTCGGTGTCCAAGTCGAAGACCATGGTGATCTTCATCAACCAGATCCGCATGAAGATCGGCGTGATGTACGGCTCGCCGGAAACGACCACCGGCGGCAACGCCCTGAAATTCTATGCCTCTGTCCGTCTCGACATCCGCCGTATCGGCTCGATCAAGGACCGGGACGAAGTGATCGGCAACGAAACGCGCGTGAAAGTGGTCAAGAACAAGGTGGCCCCGCCGTTCCGGCAGGTCGAGTTCGACATCATCTACGGTGAAGGCATCTCCAAGACGGGCGAACTCATCGATCTGGGAGTGAAAGCCAACATCGTCGAGAAATCGGGCTCCTGGTTCTCCTATGGATCCCAGAGAATTGGTCAGGGCCGCGAGAACGCACGAAAGTTCCTCAAGGAAAATCCGGCCGTGGCCGCCGAAATCGAAGATGCAATCCGCAAGAACTCCGGTGTCATTGGCGAGAAGTTGATCACCGAGAAGACTGAGGAAGACGACGAATAGGCTGATTTCGGCCTTCGACATGCGCTTGGCAGTGCGGGGAAGCGCCGGCCTTATGGCCGGCGTTTCCTTTTATGCGCCGGCTGCAGGTCAAGGGCTGGCGGCCCGGCCTCGGCCTGATGTGTCTTGGCCGTCTCGCCGCCTTGGCGGAAAGGCAGGTGGGCCTTATACCGCGTCATGGTTCCCGCTCCGGGCTGGGATGGCTGGCGCCGGAACCTGACTAACCGGATGCGGGAAGGTAGGTCCGCCTCGAATGGCGGTCCGGTTCCTGCGCCCTTGTTGCCGATTGCTGGAGCCGCCTGATGACGTCCAAGAGTTCGCCCTCGAAGTCCGGAAACACCGAGAGCGTGAACGCTATCCGGGCCGCCTTCCTCAACTATTTCGACAAGACGGGTCATGCCGTGAAGCCGTCCTCCTCGCTCGTTCCGCACGGCGATAACACGCTGCTTTTCGTCAATGCCGGCATGGTGCAGTTCAAGAACATCTTCACGGGCGCCGAGAAGCCGTTCGCGCCGCGCGCAGCCACCTCGCAGAAATGCGTGCGCGCCGGCGGCAAGCACAACGACCTGGACAATGTCGGCTACACGGCGCGCCATCACACTTTCTTTGAGATGCTCGGCAACTTTTCGTTCGGCGACTATTTCAAGGAGCAGGCGATCGAGCACGCCTGGACGCTGCTCACGCGCGACTATGGTCTTCCCAAGGAAAAGCTGATGGTCACCGTCTATCACGACGATGACGAGGCGGCGGGCTACTGGAAGAAGATCGCGGGCCTGCCCGAATCGAAGATTGTCCGCATCGCGACCAATGACAATTTCTGGATGATGGGCGACACCGGCCCCTGCGGTCCCTGCTCGGAAATCTTCTACGATCATGGCGACAAGATCTGGGGCGGCCCGCCGGGTTCCGCCGACCAGGATGGCGATCGCTTCATCGAGATCTGGAATCTCGTCTTCATGCAGTTCGAGCAGTTCAACGACGGTCGCCCGCGCGTGCCGCTGCCCAAGCCCTCGATCGACACCGGCATGGGTCTCGAGCGCCTCTCGGCTATCCTGCAGGGCGTCCACTCGAACTACGAGATCGACCTGTTCGCGAACCTCATCGCGGCGGAAGAAGACCTTTACAGCGTGAAGGCCGAAGGCGATCAGCTCGCGTCCTTCCGCGTGATCGCGGACCACCTCCGTGCGTCCAGCTTCCTCATCGCCGATGGCGTCTCGCCGTCGAATGAGGGCAGGGGCTATGTGCTTCGCCGCATCATGCGCCGCGCCATGCGCCATGCGCACATTCTCGGTACGCGTGAGCCGAACATGTTCAGGCTTGTTGGCGCGCTGGCGAAG
>JAVBYB010000249.1 GCA_030824255.1 bacterium | reverse complement strand
ACACCAACCAGCTCTACGATCTGCTGACCCAGCCCGGTCGCTGCCCAGCCAACAAGACCGCCGAGGCGCGCCAGCCCTGCGCCCTCATCCTCTATCGCCCGACGGACGGCGCCACTGAAACGCTCGCCGCCAACTTCAAGCCGGTGTTCAAGATCATCAGCCGCAAGTCGATCTGGGCCATTCACGACAAGAAGCTGCAGAAGATCCGCATCGAGGATCTCTACTTCGACAATGTCGACGTCGTCGGCGCCAAGCCGGCCGCCTACATCTCCGTCGCCCTGATCGGCAACGCCGAGAACAAGGCAAACTGCGAGAGCGGCAAGCCCTGCCTGGGCCAGCTCGTCGCTGAAGACATGTTCCGCATGTACGGCAACATGCCGCCCTCCGTCGTCGAGGTGATCTGGGGCGCCGCCGGCATGAAAGACCCCGGCACCCAGCGCGTCCGCTGACATCCGGATTGCCCGGCTACAGCCCGGCGGTCGGAGCTTGACCCCGCGTCCCCAAACCTGCACCTCTCCCTCCTGCCAAGGAGAGCTCCCCCATGAAAACCCGCGCCGCAGTCGCCTTCGAAGCCAAGAAGCCGCTCGAGATCGTGGAGCTTGACCTCGAAGGCCCGAAGGCGGGCGAGGTGCTGGTCGAAATCAAGGCGACGGGTATCTGTCACACGGACGCCTACACGCTCGATGGCTTCGACTCCGAAGGCATCTTCCCCTCCATCCTTGGTCATGAAGGCGCGGGCGTCGTCGTGGAAGTCGGCGCCGGCGTCACATCGCTGAAGCCGGGCGACCATGTGATCCCGCTCTACACGCCCGAATGCCGCCAGTGCAAAAGCTGCCTCTCGCAGAAGACAAATCTCTGCACCTCGATCCGCGCCACGCAAGGCAAGGGCCTCATGCCGGACGGCACGTCGCGCTTCAGCTACAAGGGCCAGACGGTCTACCACTACATGGGCTGCTCCACCTTCTCGAACTACACGGTCCTTCCCGAGATCGCGCTCGCGAAGATCCGCAACGACGCCCCGTTCGAGAAAGCCTGCTACATCGGTTGCGGCGTCACCACCGGCGTTGGCGCCGTCGTGAAGACCGCAAAGGTCGAACCCGGCGCGAACTGCATCGTCTTCGGCCTCGGCGGCATCGGCCTCAACGTGATCCAGGGCCTCAAGATGGTGGGCGCCGACAAGATCATCGGCGTCGACATCAATCCTGCCAAGCGCGAATGGGGCGAGCGCTTCGGCATGACTCACTTCGTCAACCCGAACAACGTCACCACGGACCTCGTGCAATACCTCGTCGCCCTTACCGATGGCGGCGCTGACTACACCTTCGACTGCACAGGCAACACCAATGTCATGCGCCAGGCGCTCGAGGCCTGCCATCGCGGCTGGGGCACGAGCATTGTCATCGGCGTGGCTGAATCCGGCAAGGAGATCGCCACCCGCCCGTTCCAGCTCGTCACCGGCCGCGTCTGGAAAGGCTCGGCCTTCGGCGGCGCCCGCGGCCGCACCGACGTGCCGAAAATCGTCGACTGGTATATGGACGGCAAGATCGAGATCGACCCGATGATCACCCACGTTCTCAAGCTCGAAGAGATCAACAAGGGTTTCGACCTGATGCACGCTGGCGAAAGCATCCGCAGCGTGGTGGTGTTCTGATCCTGCTAGCGGAGAGCTTCAACATGCGCCTGCGGTCCCTGCTCGTTGCTGCAGCCATGCTTGCCTTGGCCCCTGCCGCGCTGGCGCAAGCGACGGCGCAAGCCACGCTTGATCGCTTCGTCGCACTCGCCAACGCAGGCGAGCTCACCACGCCCGCCGGTCAGGCCATCCTGACGGGCGAGGCTCTGCAGATGGCGACCGAAGCGAAGAGCAACCTCCCGGCGCCTGACCGCGTCGTGCAGGTGTCTCCGGACCTCGCCGCTGCACGCATGGTCCTGCGCAGCCCGGCAGGCGAGGAGGCGGACGCCTACTTCTACCTTCAGAAGACACCGCGCGGCTGGGCCGTGTCCGCCTATCGCGCCATGGCTATGAGCGGCATGGATATGATGCTGCTCGCGGAAATGAAGAAGCAGAAGCAGCTCTCGCGGGAAGACCAGGTCAGCAAGAAAAATCTCGAACTGACCCTCTCCTCCGACAGCCAGCTCCGCACGTGGTTTGCTGCAAACCGTGCCGCGCTCGAAGACATGGCGGGCGTTCACAATGGAGCAGTTTCCCCGCCCTCGCCGGGCGTCACGAGCGACAGCATCCTAACCTTACGCTTGAAGGAGCTCGGCCTCAAATCGATCAGCGCCAGCGGCGACGCCACCCTGATCACCATTGGCGGCAATGCTGATAACACCGTGGGGGTCCTGCGCGCCGGGCCGTCCGGCCCGCCGGCCATCAGCCCCTCCAGCTACTTCTGGGTCGAGGATATCGGCGGCGGCTGGTTCCTGTTCCGCACCACCTGACACGGGCGCGTTCGCCGCACCCCTTGCGCGCAATCCAACGCCCAGCCGTATCGAAGCCTTAACAATAGCCTGCGCAAAATTATCACTTAACAGCGCCGGTCCGCCCCCTCCGTGTCCTTTGACATCTACGCTTTCGATCTGTTCGCCGCGCCGCACGACAGGCACGACTTCCTCGACTGGATTCACCGCGCCTACCGCGACATCGATGGCCCGCTCGCCTGCGATCCGACGCGGCTGACGCCCGCCCTGCGCGCGTGGCACGCCGATCTCGCCAAATCCTTCCCCGCCGCGAGCGACCCGCACCGCTTCGAAATCAGCGCCAGCGCACATCTCGCCAGCTACCGTTTCGCGCCAAACATGGTGC